>JAFSRK010000097.1 GCA_017446165.1 Ruminococcus sp. | reverse complement strand
TCACAATACCGCCGCTTCGGAATCGCTCCGGAGCGGCGGTAATATTTTGCCTATTTGATTGCATAGCCATTGACAAAACGGAGATTTCCGATCTCGTAGAGGCAGATCTCGGGGGTGTTGTTCTCTGACTGAGCATAATTGATCGCACTATATTTATTTTCTTTATCAGAATAATAGACACAATAGTAGTGCATTCCATCCCTTACATGGCGGTTCCATGTACAGACGATGCCGATGCGGTGGGTCAACAGGGCTGCTTTGAAATCATTCGGTGATTTATATTTCTGAAAAGGAATTTTATGGTGCATGAAATAGCGACTTAGCGTCCACGGCTTCGTCCCGAAGCGTCCCCCCATCCACAGCATACCGAGCTGCATTTCATCACGAATCACATCGCAGAAGTTTTGATCCTTGCCGATGTACTTCATCGCGTTATGCAGAGCGACCGCACCGCAGCCGTTGCTGTCGACGCGTCCGCGCGCACCAAATCGTAGATCACCGATTGGCTCGGCGGACTGACAATAAATATAGTCATCATAAGCGGGCAACTTTTCGAGATTCTCGCGATACAGCTCCAACGCCCTCTCAGACCGTTTCATACGGCTTTACCTTGATGATGCACGCGGCAGCGACCGCGTCATCCTTGTTGAATGCAAAGAGCCGGTATTCGTTGCCGCTATGCTCACAGTAGATCTTGAGCTGTTCGAGATAATACGCCTGATTGACGTAGTGGATCTCGAAATCGGTGATGAAGTTATGATCGTAGAAATCCAGGTCGAAGGCGTTCATGAACATGTCGATATAGTGCAGGTTGTTCATGTGGCGGCTCAGGTCGATATCGGTGTACTCGATGGTGTGGGTATAGCGATATTTGAGATCATCGGAGGGTTTTAAACGTCTTGTGAACGGCTCCACATCCGTCGGATGTCCCTCGGCAAGATCATCCGGTAGCTCAATGCGCGCGAGGCGCTCGATCTTCTTTGCCTGCATATCGACGATACAGCTCTCGAGCCTGCCCTCACACAGCACTTCATCACCGCGGGTGATGCGCATTTCCTGCAGGGAACGCACCGCGTCGAGCTTCGACACCCATGTTGCGATATGGATCATGTGGTCGAAGTCGGTCTTGTCATAGATTTTCAGCTTGTACTTGGAATATACCCACGATACGCCGTATTTCTGCGGCAATTTATTATTGCCCTTCCCCATCTCGTGGTACATACCTGCGGCAATATCCTGAAAATAATAAAAATACCCCTTGGTGGAGACCAAGCCGTCCGCTTCGCTCTCGCGAAAACGCGGTAAATAGTCTATCTCGTACATTATATCACCTCATAGCCTTTTCTAAATACGGTATCACTTCATGCAGATTCGGCAGCACGACCTCCGCGAGTCCTCTGATCTCGTCATCCGGATGCAGGATATCGGGCACCATGATCGGATGCATGCCGGCGTTATGCGCGCAGCGGATGCCGTTGTAGCTGTCCTCAATCACATAACAGTCAGCCGGAGCGGCACTCAGACGCTCGGCGGCAGTCAGGAAGATCTCGGGATGGGGCTTGCTGTGACTCACCATATCGCCGCAGATGATCGCATCAAAGTACTTCACAAGATCCGCCTCAGACAGCATCCGCATCACGCTTTCCTCGCGCGTGGAAGATGCAAGTGCGATCGGGACCTCCTGTGCTTTCAGATGATCGAAGATCTCATGCACATAGGGTTTAAGCGGAAAGCTCTTTTTTGTAAGGATAGCGCGCGCCTCGGCGTGATAGGGTTCAAAGTCAAACGCGTCGCCGTAGTATTCGTGCCATATCTCACGCGTTCTCAGCCAGTTCGCACCGATCGCGTCGATACACGCCTGCTCAATAAAGGTGATACCGTCACGCGTAAGCAGCTCGCGATAGATGTCGATATACGCCTGCTCGGAATCAAAGATTACGCCATCCATGTCGAAGATGACGGCGATTTCGTGTGCTTTCATACACTTCCCTCCACAATTCAATGAGTATTATAGCGCAAATAATCGGATTTTTCAATGCTTTCCTACTTGACAATTTACGTCATATGTACTATCATATAATCAACATATGAATAATTGTTCATATGTTCACTTATTCAATATAATCGGAGGGATCATGATGCATGACCATCAGTCCGTAGTTGAAAATACAAAGGCAAAGATGCCCGATACCGACACGCTCTTTGAGCTTGCCGACTTCTTCAAGGTATTCGGCGATTCCACCCGCATCCGCATCATGTGCGCACTGTTCGAACAGGAGCTGAACGTCTGCTGCATCGCGGATATCGTCGGCATGGAACAAAGCACCGTTTCCCACCAGCTCCGCGTCCTCAGGCAGGAAAACCTCGTCAAGGTGCGCCGTGACGGGAAGCAGAGCTACTATTCCCTAGAGGACGAACACATCCAAAAAATATTCGAAATGGGTCTCGAGCATATTCTGGAATGATTGCACATTCCGATGAATATTGAATGATGAATAGTGAAGGGCGGGACGCCCGCACCCGATATAATACAACTGAGGTACTGCTATGAAGCATGAATTGATTTTAGAGGGTCTGAACTGCGCACACTGCGCGGCGAAGATCGAACAAAAGCTGACCAACACACCCGAATACAGCGATGTGCAGTTTTCGTTCGCCACCAAGGCGCTGTCACTCAAAGCGGATAAAAAGAATGTTATCGCAGATGTTCAGGCGATCGTTGACGGCATTGAGGACGGCGTGACCGTCAAAGCAGCTGAGGACATCGAAGACGACGAGGACGAGGAACCGATCGGCAAGTTCAAGCTCGCCCTGCTGATCCTCTCGGCAGTTCTGTTCGTCGTTGCATTCGTGATGCATTTCTTCGACGGTACAGCGATCCCGTGCGCGATCCTGTCGGTGATCGCAGTCGTATTATCCGGCTATGACGTTGTGATCGAGGGCGTCAAGTCCGTCTTGAAGCTCAGGATCGACGAAACCACCCTGATGACCGTGGCGGTCATCGCCGCCATGATCCTCGGCGAATTTGTCGAGGCAGCTGCCGTCACCGTGCTGTTCGGCATCGGCGAGATTCTCGAGGACAAGGCGGTGGAGAAATCTCGCAGAGACATCCGAAAGCTCGCCGATATCCGTCCCGATACCGCGCTGGTGTACGAAAACGGTACAACACGCGAAGTCATGGCGAAGGACGTCGCGCTCGGCACGATCCTCGAGATCGCGCCCCATACCCGCGTACCGCTCGACGGCATCGTTACCGAGGGTAGTACCACCGTTGATGCTTCCTCTCTGACCGGCGAATCCGTTCCGGTCGAGGTACAGGAAGGCTCAGAGCTGCTCAGCGGTATGATGAACAACGACCGCACCGTCATGATAAAAACCACGAAGCTCTATGCCGACAGCGCGGCGACACGTATCGTCAAGCTTGTTGAGGACAGCGCAAAGAATAAGGGCGACGGTGAGAAGCTGATCTCACGGTTTGCTCGTGTGTACACCCCTGTCGTGATTCTGATCGGCGTGCTGATCGCCGTGATCCCCTCGCTGATCACCGGCGACTGGGCGACATGGATCCACCGCGCGCTGGTGTGTCTGGTAGCCTCCTGCCCCTGTTCCATCGTGATCTCGGTGCCTCTTAGCTACTTTGCGGGCATCGGCGCGGCATCCAAGGCAGGCGTGCTGATCAAAGGCGGCAGATTTGTCGAAACGCTCGCAGAGGCAAAATGCTTTGCATTCGATAAGACCGGTACGCTGACTGATCATCATATTTCTGTTAAAGAAATTAAATCGACAAGCAATTATTCTTCAGAAGAAATATTGGAGATTGCCTCAGGCGTAGAAGCCCACTCTGCTCACCCGATCGCGGCGGCGATCAGAGATCATGCAGAATCGCTTGATATTTCCTCAAAAGAATTAAAAGAGTACACCGAGATACCTGCACAGGGAATTTCGGCAACCGACGGCGCCCACACCTACTCGGTCGTCAAGGCAAAGGATCAGAGCGGAACCGCCGTTACGATGGATGATAAGGTCATCGGACTGATCTCCATAGCCGAACAGCCTCGCAAGGAAGCAAAGGTCGTGATCGACGAGTTGAAAGACCTTGGCGTTGCCAAAGCCGTCATGCTGTCGGGCGACAAAGCGTCCGCGTGCCGAAAGGTCGCCGATGAGCTGGATATCACTGATATTTACAGCGAACTGCTCCCCGAGGATAAGGTAGCCTGTGTTGATAAGCTGATCAAAGAAAACGGCAAC
>JAFSRK010000013.1 GCA_017446165.1 Ruminococcus sp. | reverse complement strand
CTTACCGCCGTAATTGATAACATTTTCCTCGAGCAGTTCGCACATCTCCTTGGAGACGGACTCCGAGATGACCTGCCTTTTCGGCTCGGTCGAGATATTCTGCACCACGTTGCCGTCCTTGTCGAGGATCTGCTTGACAACGTGCGGCTGCACCAGATAGCCGCCGTTCGTGACCGCACAGGCGGCGGTGATCATCTGGATCGGGGTGATCGCGAAGTTCTGACCGAAGGACGCGACCGCAAGGTCGATCGGCCCCATCGTGTCCTCAACGCCCTCATAGGCGAAGAACTGGTCGGAGCTTTCGCCCGGCAGGTCGATGCCGGTCTTTTCGGAGAAGCCGAACGCCTGGTAGTAGTTCCAGAAGTTTTCCATGCCAACCAGCTGGCCGATCTGGATGAACGCAGGGTTGCAGGAGTTCCACAGCGCCTGCTGGTATGTCTCGGTACCGTGGTTGCCGGTACAATTGATCTCCTCGTTATAGATGGAGTAGGAGCCTCCGCAGAAGAAGCTCGAGTTCTCGTCGACCACGCCCTCCTGGAGCGCCATCGACAGGGTGACCATCTTGAAAACCGAACCGGGGTAGTAGGTGTCCGAGACCGCCTTGTTTCGCCAGTTCTTGGCGATCGCCGCAGACTCCGCCTCTCCCTTCGCCTTCTCGATCAGCTCGTCGCGTTGCTTTTTCGAGAGGGTCGAGGGATCCTCGGTGTAGTCATGCTCGATCAGGTACTCGTTGTCGATCGCGTCGATCTCCTGCTGCTGTTCCTCGGTGATGTTGTAGGGGTTGTTCAGGTCAAAGCCGTTGACCGTCGCCATCGCGAGGACCTCTCCGGTGTTGACGTTCATGATGATACAAACGCCGCGTTCGTGGACATCGTTGTCGATAACGCCCTGCTTCATGTATTTCTCGACGATGCTCTGGACGGTCTCGTCGATGGTGAGTACCAGCGAGTTGCCGTCGATCGCGTCGATGTTCTGGTTATAGTCGAAGGGCATCTCGGTCTGACCGCCGTTCTGAGCGGTGACGATACGGCCGGGCGTGCCGGTCAGCGCGTCGTTGTACTGATATTCGATACCCGATAGTCCCTGGTCGTCGAGTCCCGTGAAGCCGATGACCGAGGACGCGAGATCCGAGTAGGGATAATAGCGCTTGTAGTCGTCGAGCAACGAGATGATCGCGGATTTGTTATACTTCTCGCGCAGCTCCTGCTGGAGCTTGATGATCTCTTCCTTCTCGTCGCTCTCGATCTTGCGCTTGATCGAAACATAATAGGTGTTCTGCTTGGTATCCTCCAAAAGCTCCGCCTCGTCGAGATCGAGGATGGAGGCGAGCCTCTGTGCCACGAACTGACGCTGTTCGTCATTATCGAAGTAGGCGGGCGCCATGACGACGCGCCATACGGACGCCGACTGAGCGAGGACCTTGCCGTTGGTATCATATATCGTTCCGCGCTTCGCCGAGATCGGCGTGTCGGAGAGCTGCTGCTCTACCGCGCGGCGCTGGAGCTCTTCGCCCTGAACTAATTGCAGGTACGCCAGACGCGTGATAACCGCGCCGAAGCCCAGCGCGAGGATGATGACGAGCAGCCATACGGTTCTTCTTCTCAGCCTTTGGTTAGCTCCCATAGCGAAAACTCCTTTCAATTGTTTTTGCTCGCGGTAACTTACCGCGACAGGGTGATTATATATTATAACATATCGTGTCGGACTTTTCTATAGATAATGCAAAAAATTCACGAATATCCGTTATTCGTTATCCGTTATCCATTCTCCGTAAAAAACACGAATAAGAGTCAAGAAAAATCTCAACTCTTATTTCCGATAGCCCCGCACGCGGTGCGAAAGCCGCTATTTCATATGTATTGTCACAGACAGAGGGTTATGACCAGAGTGAAGCAAAAGCGTCGCCGATCCTTTCAAAAATATTCTTGTCCTCAGTCATGGTGACCTCAGCCTTGTCGCCGTCAGAGAGGCTGACGAACTCCTTTTGGCTGTTATTCGCCTTGTTCATCGAAAGATTGTCCTTGGCGTAATTTTCGACGACGGTCGTGGATACGGAGGAATCGACCTTCATCTCGAGCTGGGTATAAAGGCTCTGCTTTTCCGCCAGCTCGGCGCGGGCATCGACGATCTCCTGATTCAGCTCGGTGAGCCGAACCTGACCGTGGATGATCGACGCGATGATCGCCATCACCGCGATACCGAGAACCACACCCAAGGCGATGCGTCCGAAGTTTCTCTTGCGGCGCGAGACAGCCTTGATGCGCTTTTTGCCCGGTGCGCGGGATTCCTCATGATTCTCTTGTGCGCTGTCATCCGCGACGACAGCGTCCTCGCTTTTTTTCTTTTTCAGTCTTGCCGAGGTACCTTCGTTATACGGCTCCTCGAACAAGGTGAAATCATAGGCGAGGTTGTGATTTGAGTAGTAAGCCAAATGACACACCCCATATTTCCTGACTGACCGATGCGCATGGCGTTCACGCGCGCCGTCCGGCAGCACGCGCGAATTCCAAGCACTTTGGTTTCTGTTTTAGTTCCTGTTTTATCTCAACGTAAAAAACGAAAAATGCGAAATGCTGTAACTTCTTTGTAACCTTTGTCGCTTCAGCAAAGGCTTCTTTCTGATAATTTCCGAGTGAAGAAACGCTTATTCTGTGGATCATCCGACGATAAGCCACAATTTCTTGTGTATTCAGATAGATTACAACGTTGTTATTATTTTACTATATCGCCGATAGCCTGTCCATAGTGAAACTATACAAATATACCGCGATATCCGCCCTGATTTGCGCTATCTGCCGAAGATTCGGCACGATACTTCCATCAGGGAAAATTCATAGGCTCCCTTTGGCAAAGGGAGCTGTCGCCGGACACGCGTGTCAAGGCGACTGAGGGATTGCATGATTGTCCGAGCGCCGCGAGACACCTATTTGTCACAGCTTCTCCAGCACCCTCAGCTTCGCGGAGCGTGCGCGGGGGTTCACCTCAAGCTCCTCGTCCGACGGCAAAATCGGCTTGCGGGTGATGATCTTCGCCTTCGGAACGTTGCCGCAGACACAGACAGGGAAGTCCTTCGGGCAGGTACAACCCTGCGCCTTGTCCTTCATGAACTGCTTGGTGACCCTGTCCTCGAGGGAATGGAAGGTGATCACGCTCAGCCTGCCGCCTTTGTTCAGCAGCTCAAACGCTCCCTCAAGCCCCTTTTCCAGTACCTCCAGCTCGCGGTTGACCGCGATGCGGATCGCCTGAAATGTCTTGCGGGCGGGATGACCGTCGCGCCTGACCTTCTGGGGGACGTTGTTCTTGACGATCTCGGCAAGCTCCAGCGTCGTTTCGATGGACTTTTCCTCACGGGCGCGGACGATACCCTTCGCGATGGAATAGGCGTACTTTTCCTCGCCGTACAGCGAGATGATGCGCGAAAGCTCCGACAGCTCCATGCTGTTCACGAGATCTGCGGCGGTGGCGCCGCTTTGGCTCATGCGCATATCCAGCGGCGCGTCCTCATGGTAGGAGAAGCCGCGCGAGCCTTCGTCGAGCTGGTGGGACGATACGCCAATGTCAAGCAGAACGCCGTCGACAGCCGTCACGCCCACAGCGCTGAGAAGCGCCTTCATATCGCCGAAATTGCCCTGTAATATCTTAGAATGTTCGTTATTTTTGAATCGTTCGGTGACCTCGGCGATCGCGTCGGGGTCCTGGTCGATGCTGTAGAGCATTCCGGATTCAAGCCGCGAGAGGATCTCTGCCGAGTGTCCCCCGCCGCCCGCGGTACCGTCTACATAAACGCCGTCGGGTCGGATGTTCAGCCCGTCGACTGCCTCGTGCAGCATGACGGGGATGTGACCGAAGCTCACAGCCTGAGCAGCTCCAGCGCTTCCTTGACGGACGCCTGCTTCTGCTGCTCCATAAATGCGGCGAAGGTCGCCTTGTCCCAGATCTCGATGCGGCTGTCCATGCCGACGACCGTCACCTCGCCCGAAAGCCCCGCGTCCTCGCGCAGCTTTTGGCTGATGCTGACTCTGCCCTGTGAGTTCGGCGAAACCAGCGTCGCCGGTGAGATCAGCAGGTACTGCAGAGCGAGCGCCTTGTCGGCGGGCAGGGCGCGGATCTGAGCGCGCAGACGGTCGAATTCGTCGACCGACATGACCTGTACGCATCTCTCGAATCCCTTGGTGATGTAAAAGGACTCGCCGAGTTCTTCTCTGAACTTCGACGGCAGAATGACTCTGCCCTTAGCGTCCAGAGAATGGTCGCTTGTACCCAGAAACATTCCGCCGCCTCCCTTCAAAGAATTGAACTGAGTAAATCAATCATGGTCGTCGCTGCGCTCTTTATCTATCCCTCAGTCAGCTTTGCTGACAGCTCCCTTTCAAAAGGGAGCCTAGAGAGTTTGATTATGTCACATAACGCCACTAAACGCCACTGATACCAAGATTATATACCATCCCCTGATGAAAATCAAGAGAATAGTTACGATTTATAACAAAAATTTTACAATTTTTTCATTATTCTCTTGAGGAATAACATCGTTTGCAGCACCGATCCCCGCGAAAAGCCGAAAAAACACGCCACATCTGAGGCATTTTATATTGCCTTTCGGCTTTTTTTATGGTATTATTGATAAAACGGCGCGTCGAATGTTAATGTACTTTCGGCACTTTCGCCAAATAACGTTTTAAATCGTGCAAATTTCATAAAGGAGGCAGACATGGCAGATAAATCCAAAGTGATCTTCGGCAACGAAATGAGTCCGAAGGTCACCAAAAAAGCGGAACGCTCCAAAGCGAAGTACGCGAAGAAATACGGCGACGACTCGGGCGCTCACTACACCGCGAAGCTCGTCCCGAACCGAGTGCTTGAAGCGCCGTTCGGCGTGCAGGACATCCGCGTGAACGAGGGTAAGGGCGACATCCCCTTCGACACCGAAAAAGGCATCATCGTCGGCAACATCCGCATGGGCTTCGGTCACTATCGCATCTCGATTGCGATGGCTTCGGCGGCGCACGCGCTGGGCTTTGTGCCCTACTGGATGGACCTCAACTCCTACAAGGACACCACCTGCACCAAGGTCATCGGCGCTCAGAACGACCTCTATTCCCTCGGCTCGCGCCTGAGCCAGAAGAGTCGGCTGTTCAACAAGCTCGTGTGGGAGCCGACCAACTATGAGGGCTTCCGCCAGCTCAGCTACAACGCCTCAGACCAGAAAAACGCCGAGCTGATGGCTCCGGTCTACTACAGCGTCCCCAAGGACATCCCCGTCATCGGCACCCATGTATGGCCGGCACAGGCGGCGATCCACGCGGGCATGAAATATGTCGTTAACGCGATCCCGGACAACTGGCCGATGGCGCTGCACTTCGCCGAGGGCGCGGTGCATCTGATCCAGACCCACCAGAGCTACATGGGCTACCGCATCCTCAACGGCATGCAGAAGAAAAGAATCAACAAGCCCATGCCGGAGGACGCGCTCAGGTATGTCGGACACTATATCGACCACGAGATGGTCGCGAACCTCGAGAGCGACTGTGACAAGCGCATGCAGCGCAAGAAAGACGGTAAGCCGATGCGCTTCCTCTTGACTATCGGCGGGGCAGGCGCTCAGCGCGAGCTGTTCACCGAGATCATCCGCCACCTGCTCCCCGCCGTCAAGGCGAAGAAAGCGGCTCTCTACGTCAACGTCGGCGACTATCGCGCGGTGTGGGATGAGCTGTGCCGCGATATCGACGGTCTGAGAACGCTCTCGAGCGAGCATATGAACGACTGGGATGACACCCTGCGCTTCTGTGACTCCGCGATCGACGGCGACGTCGAGGGCATCCACGCGTTCTGGCACGAGGACATCTTCGAGGCGGTCTACTGCACGAACCTGCTCATCCGCTCGTGCGACGTCCTCTGCACAAAGCCGTCGGAGCTTGCGTTCTATCCCGTGCCGAAGCTGTTCCTCAAGCGCATCGGCGGTCACGAGAAGTGGGGCGCGATCCACTCGGCGGAGGTCGGCGACGGCACGCTCGAGTGTGAGGACATCCCGCACACCCTGCAGATGCTCGATCTCTTCCTCGACGAGGACAGCATTCTCAAAGAAATGTGCGACTGTATCAAGATCAACAAAACCATCGGTCTCTATGACGGCGCGTACAACGCCGTGAAGATCGCGATGGGCATGAAAAAAGGATAACGGCGGGCAGGCAGTTCCGCTAAAATAAATCGGAGGATAACATGAAAAGATTAACCAAAAAGCAAATGCGAATCTTCGCTGTCGGTCAGCTCGGATGGTCGACCCTCAGCGGCATCATCAGCGCGTGGTTCGTCACCTTTTATCTGCCGACTCAGGTAGATATCGACGGCGGCGCGGTACAGTATATCGTTCCCGGTCTGGTCATCGGCGGTTTTCTGACCGTTCTCGGTCTGATCACGGCGCTGTCGCGTATATTCGACGCGGTCACCGACCCGTGGATCGCCTCGCTGTCCGACCGCAGCACCAACAAGCGCGGAAGACGAATCCCGTTCATGCAGTATGCGGCGATCCCGCTGTCCGTGGTGACGGTTCTGCTCTTCTGTGCGCCGGTCAACACGATCAGCTCGTGGAACATCGTATGGATCTCCGTCTTCATCGTTCTGTTCTACCTGTTCATGACCATGTACTGCACTCCCTACAACGCCCTGATCTCCGAGTTCGGCAAGACGCAGGATGACCGTATGTACATATCCACCGCGATCTCGCTGACCTTCTTCGGCGGCACGATGCTCGCCTACACCCCATTCGTCTTTGCGGGCATGCTGCGCGGCAGCGTGGGCTTTGCGTGGAGCTACCGTATCTGCTTCATCGTGCTGGCGATCATCTCCTGTATCTGCATGCTGATCCCCACCTTCTTCCTCAAGGAGAAGGAGTTCGTCGACACCAAGCCCTCCAACGTTAATATGCTCAAGTCCCTCAGCGCGACCTTCAAGAATAAAAACTTCCGCACCTTCGTCGGCTCCGACATCATGTACTGGGTCGGTCTGACCCTGTTCCAGACAGGTCTCCCGTTCTTCGTCAAGGTCTCCATGAAGCTCGACGAATCGTTCACCATGTACTTCCTCGGCGGCATGACCGTACTCTCCGCCTGCTTCTATCCCTTCGTATCCAAGATCGTCAAGAAGTTCGGCAAGAAGAAGCTCGTCATCGCGGGCTTCCTCGGCTTGGCGCTCGCCTATGTCATCGCCGCTCTGATCGGCATCATCGGCACCACCGTCATCCCCGGCGTGGTCTACGGCGTACTGATCTGTGTGATCGCGGCGTTCCCGATGGCGCTGCTCGGCATCATCCCCCAGTCCATCGTTGCCGACGTTGCCGAAGCTGACGGCATCGAAACCGGCGAGAACCGCGAGGGCATGTTCTTCGCGGCGCGCACCTTCGCCATGAAGTTCGGCCAGTCGCTCGCGATGCTGGTCTTCACCTCTCTCGCGATCATCGGCACCACCCAGAACGCCGCCAGCAACGATATCACCGCTTCCGTCACCGGCATGATCCTTGTCGGCTTCGTCGCCGTCGCGTTCTGCGTCCTCGGCGCGGTTCTCCTCGGCTTCTACAACGAGAAGAAGATCATGGCAACCATCGACAGGAAGCAAAAGGATAAGAAGTGATTCTATGATCAAAAAGATTGACAGCGGGCGGGGCGCGTTCGTCCTGCTCACCGACAGTACAAGCTATATCATCCGTATCGCCGACAGCGGTCATCCCGCGCACCTCTACTACGGGCGCAGGATGGACGTTGAAAGCGCCGGCGATATCGAGCCGCTGATCGAGCGGCTGGAGTTCGAGCCGGGCAACGCCGTCATGTACAGCGAGGAGCATCCGATCTCGCTCGAGGACATGTGCCTCGAGATGAGTTCGCTGGGTCACGGCGACGTCCGCGAGCCGTTCGTCGAGCTGATCAAGCCCGACGGCAGCCGCAGCAGCGACTTCCTCTTTGACAGCGCCGTGATCGACGACAGCATGCCCTCGCTCAAGGACATGCCCGTCTCTTACAGCGAAAGCGGCAAGGGCGAGCATCTTTGCCTTACTCTCAAAGACGGCGAGCTGACGCTCGAGCTGCACTACTATGTCTATCCCGAGTGCGACGTCATCACCCGCTATGCGCGTCTGACCAATAACGGCAGCGGCGACATCGAGTTGCTGCGCCTGATGAGCCTGCAGCTCGACCTCTACGGCGCGGGATTCGACGTCACGACCTTCCGCGGCGCATGGACGCGCGAGATGAACAAGGTCACTGTACCGCTCCCCGCGGGCAAGCTCGTCAACGAGAGCCGCACCGGCTGTTCCTCTAACCGCGCGAATCCGTTCTTCATGCTCCATGCTCACGACGCGACCGAAAGCTGGGGCGACGTCTACGGCTTCAACCTTGTCTACAGCGGCAACCACTACGCCGCCGCCGAGGTCAACGCCTATGACAAGACCCGCGTCGTCAGCGGCGTCCAGCCGCAGGGCTTCCGCTTCATCCTGAAAAGCGGCGACAGCTTCGAGACCCCCGAGGGCGTGATGACCTACTCTCCCCTCGGCTTCACGGGTCAGAGCGTAAATATGCACCGCTTTGTCCGCTCGCACATCCTGCGCGGCGAGTGGAAGGACAAGGAACGCCCCGTTCTGCTCAACAGCTGGGAGGCAAGCTACTTCAATATCAACGAGCGCAGCCTAGTCGCCCTCGCGAAATCCGCGAAGGACCTCGGCGTCGAGCTGTTCGTCATGGACGACGGCTGGTTCGGCGAGCGCAACGACGATTTTCATTCCTTGGGAGACTGGGACGAAAACCCTAAGAAGCTGCCCGGCGGACTCAAAAGCCTGTGCAACAAGATCAACGCGGCGGGACTCGATTTCGGAATCTGGGTCGAGCCGGAGATGGTCAACGTACAGAGCAAGCTATATGAAGCCCACCCTGACTGGGCGATGGCAGTGCCCGGGCAGCTGCACAGCGAAGGCAGACACCAGAGATTCCTCGACCTCTGCAATCCCGCGGTCGTCGATTTCCTGACCGAGAAGATGACGGCTGTCCTGTCCTCGGCGAACATCCGCTACGTCAAATGGGACATGAACCGCGTTTTCTCCGACGTCTATTCGCCCTATCTGCCCGCAAAGCGTCAGGGCGAGGTCGCTCACCGCTACGTTCTCGGACTCTACCGCATCATGCGCACTCTTTGCGAGCGTTTCCCGCATATTCTCTTTGAGGGCTGTGCCTCGGGCGGCAATCGCTTTGACCTCGGCATCCTCTGCTACTTCCCCCAGATCTGGGGGTCCGACAACACCGACGCTCTCTCCCGCGCCCATATCCAGGAGGGCTACAGCTACGGATATCCCCTCTCGTGCGTCGCGTCCCATGTTTCGGCAAGCCCGAACCACCAGACCCTCCGCTCCACCCCGCTTGCGTCCCGCTTCAACATCGCGGCATACGGTGTGCTGGGCTATGAGCTGAACGTCAGGGATCTGAACAAGGAACAGCGCGAGAGCCTCAAAGCACAGATCCTGTTCTACACCGTGTGGCGCGAGGTGTTCCAGCTCGGACAGTTCTATCGCGGACGCACCGGCAACCTGCACGAGTGGACGGTCGTCGCTCGCGACAAAAGCCGTGCCGTCGGCATGATCTTCCAGGAGCTGACAAAGCCGAACACCCTGACGGAGTATTACCGCGCACAGGGGTTGGATCCCGACCGCACCTACAAGCTCTACAACGTCGCGGGCAAGGTCAACATCAAGCTGTTCGGCAGCCTGATCAACACGATGGCTCCCATCCATGTCAAGCAGGATTCCCTGCTCCATTCCATCATCGCCCGCGTGGTCAAGATGGGTGACGAGAAGGAGGAGTTCACCGCGAAAGGCTCAGTGTTCATGCAAAACGGCGTGCGCCTGAGCCAGAGCTACAACGGCACCGGCTTCAACGACAAGACCCGCCTCTTCCCCGATTTTTCATCTCGCATGTACTTCATCATGGCGGTTGACGAATGATCGGTCACAGCAAATGATTTCCGCCGCGGATACTCTTATCCCGAACGGATGATCACATAAAACAGCAAAGGGGCTGTCGCACTAAGAAACGCGATAGCCCCTTTTAGTGTCATTCTGAGCTTGTCGAAGAATCTTACAGTGCAATCTATCCAACTTCATTACACCTTTCATGTGTAATCTAACGGAAAAGTATGCACTTTCAGATTCT
>JAFSRK010000096.1 GCA_017446165.1 Ruminococcus sp. | reverse complement strand
GTATCAAGACTCGCCCCTACAACAAACGAATGAATACACAAAAACGCCGGGGCTATTGCCTCGGCGCTTTTCTATGGTAGGTTTCTGTTTTTCTCAATTGATATCCGACAGCACCGCTTTGCCCTCTGCGAGAGATTGCGGCACGTCGAGGATTCGCTGGTTGCGGCTGCCGCGGAAGTGGAGCATCAGGCTCATTTCTTCCTCGATGAACGGTCCGTCAACGAGCCAGTCACATTCCTCGAGCAGCTCCCGATACTCGGGATGCTCGTCGAACTGCTCCATGAGCCTTTCGAAGGTGTAGCCGGTGTAGCAGAAGATGTTCAGCCCCATCGCGCGGGCTTTCTGACTCAGCTCGGTCAGCGCCTTTGCCTGAGTGAACGGCTCGCCGCCGCTTAAGGTGATGCCTTTAAGCAATTTATCCTTCGCGGCTTCCTCGATGATCCTGTCGACCGTCGTGCTGTAACCGCCCTCAAAGTTCCATGTGTGCTGATTGTGACAGCCCTTACAGTGATGCGGACAGCCCTGCACGAACACCGTCATGCGGATGCCGGGGCCGTCTACGATGCTTTCTCTGATGACTCCGGCGAGCTGCAGCTTGGTTTTCTGTTCACTCATACCGCTTCTGATTCACATCCGCAATCGTCGAGGATGATCTCGTGCTTGACTCTGTCCTTTTCCTCGGCCTTCTTGGCGTCATTGAAGCGATCCAGTGTGCCGACAAGGTAGCCGGTGATGCGGCGGATGCGCTCGACGTCCTGACCGTTCTTGACGATCTTTCTGCCGCACTTCGGGCAGTAGTCGCCGATGATGCCGGTGTAGCCGCAGACAGGATCGCGGTCTACGGGGTGGTTGATCGAGCCGTAGCCGATGCCTTCCTCCTTCATGCAGCGGACGACCTGCTCGAACGCCTCGAGGTTCTCGGAGGGATCGCCGTCCAGCTCAACATAGGAGATGTGACCCGCGTTGGTCAGCGCATGATAGGGCGCCTCAATCTTGATCTTGTCGAACGCGCTGATCGGATAGTAGACCGGTACGTGGAAGGAGTTGGTATAGTATTCGCGGTCGGTAACGCCCTTGATGGTACCGAAGCGCTTCTTGTCGATTCTGACGAAACGTCCCGAGAGACCCTCTGCGGGGGTAGCGAGACAGGTGAAGTTGAGGTTGGTCTCCGCGCTCTTCTTGTCGAGCTTCTTTCTCATGAAGGTGACGATCTCAAGTCCCAGACGCTGTGCTTCTTCACTCTCACCGTGATGCTTGCCGATCAGGGCGACCAGCGTCTCAGCCAGACCGATGAAGCCGACCGAGAGGGTGCCGTGCTTCAATACCTCGCGAACCTCGTCGTCGATCGAGAGCTTGTCGGAGTCGATCCATACGCCCTGACCCATCAGGAACGGATAGTTGCGCACGCACTTCTGGCACTGGATCTCGAAACGCTCGAGAAGCTGCTCGATGCACAGGTCAAGCATTCTGTCGAGCTGTTCAAAGAAGAAGTCGATGTTCTTGTTGGAGAGGATCGCGAGACGCGGCAGGTTGATCGAGGTGAAGCTCAGGTTGCCTCTGCCGTAGGTGATCTCGCGACTCGGGTCGTGACGGTTGCCGATGACGCGGGTACGGCAGCCCATGTATGCGATCTCGGTCTCGGGATGACCGGGCTTGTAGTAAGAGAGGTTGTAGGGCGCGTCGATGAACGCGTAGTTGGGGAAGAGGCGCTTCGCCGAAACGCGGAAGCTCAATTTGAACAGATCGTAGTTGGGATCCTCGGGATTGTAGTTGATGCCTTCCTTGACCTTGAAGATGTGTACGGGGAAGATCGGAGTCTCACCGTTTCCGAGACCCTTCTCGGTCGCGAGCAGGATGTTCTTGATGACCATTCTGCCCTCGGGGGTGGTGTCGGTGCCGTAGTTGAT
>JAFSRK010000095.1 GCA_017446165.1 Ruminococcus sp. | reverse complement strand
GGTCGCGAAAGGTAGCGCTCAGCGCGAAAGTTCTGACGGTGGGCGAGCGTAGACGCCGCGACCTTAACAGGCAGGGCATTGAGTCCCTCATAGGGATAGACGAATTCCGCGTGGCGAGTCAGCTCGTCGATAATTAGGCGATTCGCTTCGACCGGCGTTTCATCGTCATCGCTTTGAACGATGTCGTCTGCGGTGATCTCATCGAACGGCTCGTCAATCACGACGCAGTCAAATCGGAAATCGGCGTCGCGGTCAAAGTCGATCTCGGCGTCGATATAGCCCCTCAGCGGCGCACCGTCGGGATGGAGCATCGCGCACATCGTCAGCCAGTCGGACATCGAATTCGCCGATCGGACGATATAGGGCGTCAGGTTGCGTTCACCGGAGAGCTTCTTCATGATGCCGCCGAGATAGGTTGCAACGCCGTATGTAGGGGTGGATACCGCGATCAGCTTCTGACGCGCGCGGGTCAAAGCGACATAGAGGATCCTCAGCTCCTCGCTCAGCTCGGAGCGCTTGATCTCGAGCGACAGCGCCTCATAGGGCATGGTATTGTAGCTGACGGAAAGCTCCTTGTCAAAACGCTTCTGGACATAGCCGTAGCGAGGGTGGAGCAGTACCTTTTCGGTAGTGTCGCTGACAAAGCCGTGGGACATCTCGGCGAGGATGACAACAGGGAATTCCAGTCCCTTGCTCGAATGCATACTCATAACGGTGATCGCGTCGGAGCCGGCGTTGTCCTCCGCGGCGGCGGATTGGAGATCGGACTTGTTCTCGGAGAGCCTGTCGAGATAGTTGATAAATGCCGACAGTCCCTTGTGGGTGTTCTGTTCGTAGTTGCGGGCGTACTCGTGAAACACGCGCAGATTGTTGCGTGCGGAGGACGCGGTATCCATCGCGGAGATCACCGTCATGAACGACGCGCGTTCATAGATCAGGTTGATCAGCTTCGAGAGCGGCAGGGTCACCGACATCTCGCGGTAGTAGCGCAGTTCGGACAGGAAGTCGGTACTCTTTTTGTTGCCCGCCTGCGCGTCATGGATCAGCGCTGCGTACAGGCTGCCGCGCGGACTGTGGGAGCGCATGCGGGCGAGGTCGTTCGCGTCGAAGCCGAACACCGGACTCATCAGCACAGACAAAAGCTCGATATCCAGCGCAGGGTTGCTGATGACTCTCAAGAGGTTCGCGATCAACATGATCTCGAGGCTGTCGAGGAAGCTGTCGCCGCTCTTAGAATGGGTACGCAGTCCGCAGAGATTGAGCGTTTCGATGTACTTCGGCGCCTTGGTCATGTTGCGCAGGAGGATGGCGATATCGCCCATAGCGACCGGTCGGTAGCCGTCGCCGTCCTTAACGGGATAACCCTCGGCGATCAGCCGATGGATGCGCTCGGCGATGAAGCGACCCTCGATCACAGCGGTGTCCTTCTCGCCCAGCATGACCTTGTCGATCAGATCAAGCTCGATGGGCGCGGAGGTCGGCTCGGCGTAAGGCAGTCCCGGATAGAGGCGTTCTTCTTCGTTGTACTCGATATCGCCGACCGAGGGCGACATCAGCTTCGAGAAGAAAAAATTGACCGCTGAGAGCAGATGCTTCTCACTGCGGAAGTTCTGCTCAAGTATGATCTTAGCGGGAAATACCGGGTGATTCTCGTGGTATAACACCGCGTTATTTTTTCTTTTAATGAATAATTCCGGCATAGCATGGCGGAAGCCGTAGATGCTCTGCTTGACGTCGCCGACAACGAACAGGTTGCCGTCGTTCGACGATAAGGCGCGAAAGATCACATCCTGGGTCTCGTTCGCGTCCTGAAACTCGTCAACCATGATCTCGCTGAAACGTCGGGAGATCTCCTCGGCGAGCGGGGTGCGCCGTAAGGTGTTTTCATCCACCAACAGCTGAACCGCCCAATGCTCGAGATCGGCGTAGTCCGCGAGGTTGCGGTCGCGCTTGAGGGCTGTATAGTTCTCCCTGAACAGCCGCACCGCCTTGAACAGCACTCCGGCATAGCTCTTCAACAGCTCGATGTCGTACAGGCACATCGCCTCATCCTGAGCGTAGAGCTTCTGCAGTCTTGCGACGACCTCCTTGAACGCGTCGCGTGCGGAGGCTGCTTCGAGCTTCAAGGGGTGATCGGAATAACCCCGCACAACGAACCTGCCCTTGACAAAGGACGACAGCGCTCCATGGATATCGTCCCAGTGTTCGGATTGTACGGCGGCTTTCAGCCGGTCGAGGAAGTCGCGATCGCCGTCAAAGAGAGCGTGCGCTTTTTCGTACAGCCCCGCGTCGAGCGAGATCGCGCCCACAGCGCGGTCATAGAGGCTCTCCATATAGTTGAGCGCCTCGGCAGTATAGTCGCTGATGATCCTGCCCCACACAGAGGTGGAGGCGTCGGTGAAATCGTCAAAATAAGCCAGCTTTTCGTCGAGCCATCTCTCGGGGAAGGGATGGGACATGATGAAATCATAAAGGCGGTTGATGTTCTCCTCGAGCGCGGTGTCGCTCTTGGAGGACGCGAAGGTCTCGACCAGCACATAAAAGTTCGGGTCACCCTCGGCATACATGCTGTCGAGCGTCAGGCGCATCGCATCGGCACGCATCACGGCAAGCTCGCCGCTCTCGCCGATGCGATACTTGCGGTCGATGTCGAGTTCATAGAAATATTCGCGTGCGAGAGAGGAACAGAACGAGTCGACGGTCGAGATGTTCGCCTTGCTGAGCAGCGCCTGCTGGCGGGCGAGTCCCGTGTCGGCGGGGTTCTCGCGGATGCACTCGGACAAAGCGTTATAGAGGCGAACTCTCAGCTCCGCCGCCGCAGCGCGGGTATAGGTGACGATCAACAGTCGGTCGACGTCAACGCGCCGCTCGGGGTCGGGATCGGTGACCATGCGGATGACGCGCTCGACAAGCACGGTCGTTTTGCCGGAGCCTGCCGCCGCGGAAACGATGACCGAGCCGCCGCGCGCGATGATCGCGCTGAGCTGGTTATCCGTCCACTGTCGGGTCTTTCCCATCGTTGTCCTCCTCTCCCGAAAGCTGACC
>JAFSRK010000094.1 GCA_017446165.1 Ruminococcus sp. | reverse complement strand
TATCGGCGGCTCGGTTGTACCCATCTCATATCTTGTGTAAGAAGAACGGTCGATAGACAACAGCTCCGCGACCTGAGCCTGAGTATAATATGTACGAAGCAGCCTGAGTTCCCGCAGTTGTTCGCCTAATTCAACAGACATCTTTTTTCTCCAATAAAAAAGTGCGCAGCCGAAGCCACGCACCGAAAAATACGAAGCTTCGATTACTGCTAGATAATCGAATGATAAACACAAAGTGCCAACACTACAAGAAGCTCGTATTTTTACCAAATACAAGTGTTGGCTGAAAGGGTATAGATATCCCTATTTATTTTGTGTATATCATATTTCAATTATCTAGCATCCCCATATTAACATATAATAGAACTATTTGCAATACAAAAATTCAACCTCCCGATTCGGGAGGTTAAGTTGGTCGAAAAAGCTTCAGATAAGACGAGGGTGCGTAGAGGACGATTCCTCTGTCGTAGGGACGACCAGTGGTCGTCCGCCGGTAGGAGCGTTTCTCTTCTATCTTCGGATAAATCTATCATCAAAGCCCGTCATGCTGCGGACGACCGGTGGTCGTCCCTACGGAAAGGTGTTGCGAAGCGACAGAGGGTGCTGTCTCCGGCTGAGTAATCGGCTCCCGCGTCGATAATGACACATTTGCCTCGTTCTCTATCCGGATTTGCAAGTGCTTTAAAAATATTAGCCTTATTTGATCTTTCTTGCTTCGATATAGAAGCGCTTGTCCTCGGCGTGACCCATCGAGAAGGTCTTTCTCGGGAGCGAGCCGTCCGCGACGATGGCGGGGAACAGCTCGTCCTTTGCCATGCCCTCAAAGATGAAGCCGAGGGTGTCGTCGTCCCTGCACAGGCTGCGGGTGACGTCCGCGCCGTGGATGTAGTCGATCCTGACGCCGGGGTTGTCCTTGATATAGTCGTCGATGAAGGTCTGGAGCGTGCCGACGGGCAGCTTGGCGGTCGCCTTGACGTCGATCCCGGAGGAGCCGTTTTTGTCGACAACCTCAAAGCGCTGGGTGCTTTCGCCGCCGAGAGCCTCGGTGTGGGCGATGAACTTCGAGAGGAAGTCCTCGCGGTCGACGTTGAACAGCACGCGGTAGATCGGCTCGAACTCGATGCTCTTGTCGTGGATGTTGACGATCTCGACCAGCGCGTAGCGGGCGAGAGGGTTCATTGTCTGATTGTAGCACTCCTTCGCGGTCGCGAGGCTGTGGTTGCCGTCGCCGACGGCGAAGAGCAGCTTGTCGTCCTGATCGGCGATCAGCGCCTCCAGCGCGTCCTGCACCGCCTGCTGAGCTTCGTCGGGCAGGAAATATCCGTCGATGTGACCGCCGTTTTTCATCAGCTCAAAGCTGTAGGCGGGCTTGAAGCCGTCCTTCTTGTCGCCGAGCGGCTCGATGACCGAGAGGGCGGGATCGTCGATCAACAGCAGGATGTGCGGCATCTCCAGTGGCGCGTCCTTGCGGATCTGTACGCGCGGAGGAATGCGCTCGAGTACGGTCGCCTCGGTCGCGCGGATCAGCGCGTGACTGCCCTTTGTGTAGTCATAGTCCTCGAGGTCGATCAGTCCGACCACGCCTCTGCGGACGGTGTTGTTCGACTCGCGCTCGACATAGATCATGCTGTTCTCGTGAAGGTCAAAGACCTCGCCGTCGAGGTAGCTCTGCATGGTTTCATTGATCTTTTTGATGCGCGGACTGTTGTCGTCAGAAAGATAGATCTCAGGCAGGATGATGTGGAGCGCCGAGGGCTTCTCGCCCACGATCGACTCGACGTCGTGCCAGTAGTCCGGCTCGCTGGTGTACTGGTCGCACGCGACGACCGCCCAAGTTTCAAAATCCTTCTTGGGCAGGAGAATATCAGCGGGTGTAAAGTGTTTCATAGTAACCTCCCTAATTTGGTTTCTACACCTCAAGAATAACACAATATTGTAACCGTTGCAAGTTGTTATTGAGAAACGTCGGATTTTGTAGTATGATATAAGTCGAAAGCGAATGATGCAAATTGATCAAACTGATTATGAGCGATCTGGATAATACGCTCCTGCCGCTGTATACCCAGGAGAAATTCGTCGATATCTGGTTTCGCGATATTGCCAAAAAATTCTATGACCACGGACTGAACCAGGCGGTCGGTATCAACGCCGTCAACGACGGCAGCCGCGCGATGATTTTCAACGACGGCAAAAAAACCAACGCCGACGTTTTCTATGAGGTCGCGTGTGAGCGATCTGGCTTTGAGCGCGAGGCGCTCAAGGCGGTGATGGACGATTACTATGCCACATTCTTTGAGAACGTGCGCGAGATCGCCCGTGAGAACCCCTATGCCCCCGAGATCGCGCGCCTGATGCGCGAGAAGGCGGAGTACGCCGTGATCGCGACGATGCCGATGTTCCCGTATACGGCGTGCAAGGAACGCCTGAGCTGGGTCGGCGTCGACGCCGAGATGTTCGATCTCGTGACGACCTATGATTTCAGCTCCTACTGCAAGCCGAAAGAGGAATACTATGCCCAGATCCTTGAAGACTTCAATGTCAAGCCCTGTGAGGCGTTGATGATCGGCAACGACGTCCGTGAGGACATGGAGCCGTGCGAACAGCTCGGGAT
>JAFSRK010000093.1 GCA_017446165.1 Ruminococcus sp. | reverse complement strand
GGACTGAAAATGAGCAAGATTTCGAGCAATTCTCGGTGCAGAAAGTGCAGGCAGGCTGGCGCCGGCCAAGATTGATAAGCCGAGAATTGCCGAAATATTGCCATTTACAGCGGGTTCGGATTTATTCTCGGTTGCTTAAACCTATCCTCAACGTCCGTCATCCACGGGACGATGTAGGCATCGTCCCCTACGGATTGAACCGACGCTGTAATGATGACGTAGGGGCGGATTCCTCAGCCGGAGTCGGCTCCCCTCTGTCGCTTTGCGACACCTCCCCTTAGGGGAGATTCCCCTCGCCCTGCGCCAATGTGGATTTGCTTCGCGGTGAGCGAGGATATGGTATCCACGTTTTCGGACGACCGATGGTCGTCCCTACGGTGAGAGGCATATATTCAAAAACGCATCAGCGTTTCCTGCAATTGTCCTTTGTCAATTTTCAATTGTCCATTATTCACGGTCGCCCCTACACTGACCATTCTCTGTGCATAGAAAAAAGCCGGACTGCGACCAGTCCGGCTGATTTGTTATATCGTTGGATTATGCTTCTTCCTTTGACTTGATCAGGAAGCGATAGATGAGCGCTGCGATCGCGGCGCCGATCAGCGGAGCTACGATGAACACCCAGACATTCGCCAGAGCGTCGCCGCCCTTGAAGATCGCGGGACCGAAGGAACGAGCGGGGTTGACGGAGGTACCGGTGAAGTAGATACCGAAGATGTGTACCAGCGTCAGGGTGAAGCCGATGATCAGACCGGCGAGCTTCTCGAACTTCTTCTTCGAGGTAACGCTCAGGATCACCAGAACGAATACGCAGGTCAGGATGACTTCGATGATGATGGATTTCAGGATGCTGCCGTCATAGAGGCCGTTGGTGCCGAGGCTCGTATCAAAGCCGACAAGAGCGCCGAGGACAGCCGCGCCCGCAGTAGCGCCCGCGAACTGAGCGATGATGTAGACGAAGAACTCGCCGATCGTCATGCCGCCGTTGATCAGCACGCCGAGGGAAACAGCAGGGTTGATGTGGCATCCGGACACGTTGCCGATGGAGTACGCCATCGCGACGATGACAAGACCGAAGGCGATCGCGGTCAGGATGTAGGCGCCGTCAGGTTGGTTGCTGCAGCCCAGCACGGTAGCAGTACCGCAGGCGAGCAGGACGAGCATGAAGGTGCCGATGAATTCCGCACAAAACTTTTTGATCATTTTCTTCTCTCCTATACACTTTATTGGTGTAACTAAGTTACGATTTAATCATAGCAAAAGGGAGTTGAAAAATCAACCGATTTTTGGAAAAAAGAAATATAAATTCTGTAACTATTATACAATAATCAAACGCTGATGATGCCCGTATAACCCGCGACGATCCCCGCTCCCGCCGAAAGGACGATGACGAGGATGGGGTTGAGCTTTTTGTACAGCAATAGGAACAGCATCACGGCGAACACCACGATGATGAACCAGAAGTTGCCGGTCCCAAGCTCCGCGCCGAAGCTCTCGAACGAGAATCCCCGAGGAAACAGCACCTCATAGCCTACCTTCAGCACCGTCGCGCCGATCAGTCCGACAACCGTGCTTTTCAGCCCGAGCATCACACCGCGCACGATGATACTCTCCTTGAAGCGCTCATAGCACTTCGCGATGATCAGGATGATGACGAACGGCGGCAGAACCAGCCCCACCGTCGCACAGATCGAGCCGAGGAACCCGCCGACCTCAGAGCCGACATAGGTCGCGATATTCACCGCGAAGGCGCCGGGGGTACTCTCGGACACCGCGATGAAATTCACCAGCTCCGATGTGGAGATCCAGCCGTGTCTGAGGACGGTCTCCTCGATGAAGGGGATCATCGCGTAGCCGCCGCCGAAGGTCAGCGCGCCCATCTTGAAGAATTCGAGAAACAGCAAAAGCAGGGTATTCACAGCTCACGCCCCCTTTTCTTCGCGATCAGGGTCGCGCACAGTCCGATCACCGCCGCAGAGAGCAGCACCACGATCACGTTCGCCGAGAAGAACGCCACCGCCACCAGCGACGCCGCCATGATGAGATACGCCACGATGTTCTGCGGCGATTTCTTGAACATGGAGATGACCGCCTTGATCAGCAGCGCCAGCACGCCCGCGCGGATGCCGAAGAAAGCATACTGAACCACCTTGATTTCCTCGAACCGCCTGAGGAACAGCGAGATCAGGTAGATGATGACGAACGACGGCAGCACAACGCCCAAGGTCGCGCAGAACGCGCCGAGGAGTCCCGCCACCTTGTAGCCGATGAAGGTCGCGGCGCAGATCGAGATCGGTCCGGGGGTCGACTCCGAAAGTGCGATCACGTCGATCAGGTCATCCGGCGCGATCCACTTTTTCTTCTTCGAGGTCTCGTTCTCGATGATCGGGATCATCGCGTAACCGCCGCCGAAGGTGACCGCGCCGATCTTCATAAAGGTCAGTAACAGCTGTAAGCACAGCTTGAGTTTTTGCTTCATAGATATCCTTTCAAATACACTTTGTAGGGGCAGAACATGAACCGCCGGTTTCTGAGAAAAAGTTCACAGAGCATGATCACTCTTTGTGTAATTGATCACACGGACAGGCTATCCCCTCATCCGACTCGGCAAGCCGAGCCGCCTTTCCCCCGAGGGGAAGGCTGATCAGTTCTGTTTCTCAACGATCTTGTAGTCGTCGCTGAAGCGGAAGTACGCACAGCTCCGATCGCTCCCGCTCATGAAACGCGCGAGGTCGTCCTCGTCGAGATTCACCGAGCATTCATAGTCGTCGAACGCTTCGTTATAGTTGTAATAGGCGCAGAATTCACACGCGGTCTGTCCCGCCATCTCACTCACCTCAATAAAAGAATGATTCTGTCAGTCATTATAACAAAAAAAGCTGAGCTTTTCAACAATATACTGTTGCAATTTGTCCGCGATTTCGGTATACTGAAATCAAATAAGTTTGTCAGGAGATGATACCAATGAAAATCACAAACGATATCAAGTATATCGGCGTCAATGACCATAATATTGATCTGTTCGAGGGTCAGTATGTCGTACCGAACGGCATGGCATACAATTCCTACGTCATCATGGACGAGAAGATCGCCGTCATGGACACCGTTGATCAGCACTTCGGCGACGAATGGCTGAAGAACATGCGTGCCGTACTGGGCAACCGCGAGCCGGATTACCTCGTCGTACAGCACATGGAACCCGACCACAGCGCGAACATCGACAACTTCCTGAGTGTATTCCCGAACGCGACCGTCGTATCCTCTCAGAAGGCGTTCGCCATGATGCTGAACTTCTTCGGCACCGAGTACGAGGACAGACGCATCGTCGTCAAGGAGGGCGATACCCTCGAGCTCGGCTCCCACACCCTCAACTTCGTCGGCGCTCCGATGGTTCACTGGCCCGAGGTCCTCATGACCTATGAAAGCACCGACAAGGTACTGTTCTCCGCCGACGGCTTCGGCAAGTTCGGCGCGCTGGACGTCGAGGAAGACTGGGCGTGTGAGGCTCGCCGCTACTACATCGGCATCGTCGGCAAGTACGGCGCTCAGGTCCAGAACGTTCTGAAAAAGGCGGCGGGACTCGAGATCGACATCATCTGCCCGCTCCACGGTCCCATCCTCACCGAGAACCTCGGCTACTACCTCGATCTGTACAACACCTGGTCGAGCTACGGCGTCGAGACCGACGGCATCATGATCGCCTACACCTCCGTCTACGGTCACACCAAGAAGGCGGTTGAGATCCTCGCCGAGAAGCTCCGTCAGAACGGCTGTCCCAAGGTCGCGGTCAACGACCTCGCCCGCGAGGACATGGCTGAGTGCGTCGAGGACGCGTTCCGCTACGGCAAGATCGTTCTCGCCACCACCACCTACAACGCGGATATCTTCCCCTTCATGCGTGAATTCATCAACCACCTCACCGAGCGTAACTTCCAGAACAAGACCGTCGCCTTCATCGAGAACGGTTCATGGGCGCCGCTCGCCGAGAAAACCATGCGCAAGATGCTCGAAGGCTCGAAGCACATCACCTACACCGATCACCATGTCCACATCAAGTCGGCGTTGAACGACAAGAACATGGAGGAGATCGACGCGCTGTGTGCGGAGCTGACCAAGGATTATCTCGCGAAACAGGACGAGACCGCCGACAAGAACGACCTGACCGCGCTCTTCAACATCGGCTACGGTCTGTATGTCGTCACCGCACGCGACGGCGATAAGGACAACGGCTGTATCGTCAACACCGTTTCTCAGGTCACCAACACCCCCAACCGCATCGCGGTCTGTATCAATAAGAAGAACCTGACCCATGACATGGTCAAGAAAACCGGCATGATGAACGTCAACTGCCTGTCCACCGAGGCTCCGTTCGAGGTGTTTGAGCATTACGGCTTCCAGAGCGGCAGAGACGTCGACAAGATCGTCGGCGACGGACTGCTCCGCTCTGACAACGGCGTCGTCTTCCTCGGAAAGTATATCAACAGCTTCATGTCCCTCAAGGTCGACCAGATCGTTGACCTCGACACCCACAGCATGTTCATCTGCTCCGTCACCGAGGCGCGCGTCATCACCAACGTCGAGACCATGACCTACACCTACTACCAGAACTATGTCAAGCCCCGTCCCGAGACCGAGGGCAAGAAGGGCTGGGTCTGCAAGGTCTGCGGCTACATCTATGAGGGCGAGGATCTGCCGGATGACTTCATCTGCCCGCTGTGCAAGCACGGCGTCGCTGACTTCGAGCCGATAGGGTAATTATCCACGGTCATTACGGGAGGAGCAAGCCCCTCCCCTACAAATAATAAAGGAGAAACAATATGAAAAAGTATGTATGCAGTGTATGCGGCTATGTCTATGACCCCGAGGAAAACGGCGGCGTAGCGTTCGAGGATCTTCCCGAGGATTATGTCTGCCCCCTGTGCGGCGTAGGCAAAGAGGACTTCGAGGAAGAATAATTCCTAAGAAGAATAATAGCGCATATCAATAAGGGAGGGCTGATGCCCTCCCTTTTGCCGTTAGATCGTATCTGATTCCTCAATAACTGCTGAGATCGTAGTCATACACTGCTGTCAGCTCGGATTCCGCACCGGCGCTGTCCCTGATGGATACATAGAAATTGTATGCCATCCCCATGTTGAGCATATCCCCGGGAATCGTGATCGTCGGCGAGTCGATATAGTCGCTCGTCAGCTGATAGGTACCCGCCGGCAGCGGCTCGGGACGGAAGGTCGCCTCCTCGGTCGCCGCCTCGGTCGGCGGCTCTCCCGGTGCTTCGGTCGGCTCTACCGGCTGAGGTCCCGCTCCCTCGGTAGGGCATTCGGTCGGCTCCTCGGGGATCGACAAACGGATGTAGAAGCAATACTGATAGCCCCCGCTGCCGCCTGCCGCCTGAACGGTCAGGCGATGATTCTCTGAGTCGATCTCGGCGTCGGCGAGATAGGGCTTCTCGGGAGAATCCAGCACACTCACGGTCGCGACCGTTTCATCCGATATTCCGAAGGGGTTGCGCGCGATCACGCGCACGGCATGGTCGCCCGCCTGATCAAAGCGGCAAGTCAAGTACCTGTTTTTCGTGTCAACCGCCATCGGCTCATCGTCAACATAAACGTCATAGCGGGTAGTCACATACCGACCGCCCACCCGCCGATAAGCGGAATAAACGTTCAGCTGCACCGTCGTATGGGCATAGACAGGATCTCTGCCGGTGCCGGATCTTTGGGTGGGATAAAAGGACATCCATGTACAGCTCGGCGCGGCGGGCAAAGAGGGCTTGACCGACTTTGTCCAGAAATTATTCGCAAGCCCGGCGATCAGGCGCTGGATAACGGTCGCGTCGAGGATGGTCAGCTCGCCGTCGCCGGTGACGTCCCCGAGGTATTCCTGCACCTCGGTGAACGATCTCAGATCAGCGAGCTTTCGCTGGATCGCGGTCGCGTCCATGATGGTAACGTCGGCGTCGGTATCGGCGTCGCCGATCAGCAGGAAATCTGCGGCGGTTTCGGCAGTCTGTATTTTCGCCGCCGAAAACGGCAGCGAGGTGTTCAGCATCACGGCTGTCATCACGAGTGACAGCAGAATGATCAATCTGCGTTTCATGTTCTTCCCCTTTTTATCTGTCAGTAGAGTATCAGCTTTGATACGTTTTGAAGCTGAGAACGGTCGATCTCACAGGCGCACAGGTCATGCGCGAGATAGGTCACGGAGGGCAGGTCGGCCGCCTGCTCCGTCGCGGTATCGAGATACAGCGTATCGCCGTCGATCAGCATATCCTTGATATAGAAACTGTAGTTGTAGTTTTGCAGATCATAGACGCTGATGATCAGCGACTTGGTTTTGAAGAAGCTATCGGTATAGCGCGAGGTATCAAAGGTCTTGCCGCCGTCGGCATAGGCATAGCCGTGATCGGCGAGGAAGCTCCTCAGCTGGGTCGTGTTGCCGATGACAGCAACGGCTCCGCTTTGGTACTCCTGCCCCTTGACCGCCTTCAGATCATAGGCGACCCCTCGGAACGCCTCGGTGTGATCGGGAGCATAGCCGCCTTCCGGAGGATTTGTCCACGGCGGGAAGCTGTAGCCCGTGTCGAGCAT
The DNA here is from genome assembly GCA_017446165.1 of Ruminococcus sp. Classification (GTDB taxonomy): domain Bacteria; phylum Bacillota; class Clostridia; order Oscillospirales; family Acutalibacteraceae; genus Ruminococcoides. The sequence goes on along the minus strand of JAFSRK010000093.1, from coordinate 3,407 downwards.
GGTACTTTCGACGCGGTAATATTCGGACGCATTGAGATCAACGGAATCGGGGATCGCCGAACGCTCCGACTCGCTGTCTGACGGCGTCGGTTGAGGGACGGTCGGGTCTGATGTCACGGGCTGAGGGGCGACAGTCGGGGTCTCCACCGCTCTCGACTCGGTCGGAATCACAATGGGTTCGGCAGCTGCCTCGGTGGCAGACGGCGTCACGGGCGTCGTGACGACCGTATCCGCAGGCGGGATATAGGCGGGCGTCCGGTCGTCGGCGCGAGCGGTGGAGCTTTTATTGTCAACGATGATCTCGGCGCGGTTCTGACTGATCTTGATCGTGGTGATGATCTCGCCCGATTCGGCGACGAGGTTGTAACTGTAAACGGTCTTGCCGCTTTGAACCGTCAGGCGATAGATCAGCTCGCCGTCGCGCGCGTCAAGGCGGATCGTGATATCGGCGGTGTTGTCGGCAGAAAGGTCGTCGATGACGATCTTAGCCGCCTCGCCCTCTTTAAGGTATCTCAGGCTGCTCGATTCGCCGCTTTCGGTGATAGTGCGGTAGTCAAGGTCGATCGAGTCGGCGATCAGGTTGAGGTCGTTGACGTTCAGTCGGCTCAGGCTGCGGTAGGACATGGTGCTGTCGGCGGCGATCAGCTCGCGCAGGAGCTGTGCCTTTCCGCGGGAAATGTGGTATCTGGATGACAGGCGCTGTGCCTCGCGGCTGTCGTCGCAGTTCTGGCTGAGTACCGCGCCCTCAAAGCCCAGATCGGCATATGCCGCTCCGACCGCGTCGGAGATCTCGGAGCGCAGGGCTTCTTCGACCGCGTCATCGTCGTTGTCGGCGGTGACCAGTACGGTGTTATCATACACTGTAAGGATATCGGTGTCAAGCATGTGGGCGATCAGCTCGGCGACGGCTTTCCCGGGATCGTTCGAGGTGCGTTCAAAGCCCCTGAGGGCGCGCTTGCCGTTCTGGTCATTTGCGGTGATGCTCACGACCTCGCCGTCGCGGTTCAGATTCATACAGATGCTTCCGCTTGAATCAATGGTAACGACGGAATACACCTGATTGCGTGCGACAGCGGAGGCGATGATCACCACGCTCATGATCAGCACGATCGCCGCCGCGGCGGTAGAGATCAGCTTGGTCATTCGGATCAGCTTTCGGTGCTTCTCGATGCCGCTGTTCAGCCGTGTCATATCGAGGGAGGGAGTCGGGGTGTGAGCAGACATGGCTCTGAGTCTTTTTTCAATATTCTGTTCTGCTGTCATGCTATCCCTCCTTTCCGTTTTGCTCGAGGATATCGGACAGCTTCTTGATCGCACGCGCATAGATCGTGCGGACGGTCGCCTCGGGTCGACGGACGATCCCCGCGATCTCCTTGTGCCTGAGACCGTTCACCGCCTTGAGGATAACGATCGTGCGCTCCTGATCCTCGAGGGTCATCATCGCTTGTCGCAGAGCTTCGTCCTCGTCGCGGTAGCTGTCATAGTATGGCAGGGCGACGGACTCGATGTCGACGTGTGCCTTGCGCTTTTTCACATAGTCATAGGCGGTGGTGACGGCGATCTTGCTCAGCCATGAGTTGAATTTATCAGTATCCCGCAGCTTCTTGAACGACGTACACGCCTTGAGCGCCGTGTCCTGGAACACGTCGTCGGCGTCGTCCTTGTTGCGGACAATGCTGAGAATCAGGAAGAAGATGCTTTTTTGAGCCTGTTCGAACAGGCGCATGAATTCCTGATAGTCCAATCGACCACCCCCTTTTCCCTATCATTCTGTCGGCTCTGTAAATAAGACTGTTGACAGGGCGATTTTGTTTCACTGAATCCGAAAATATTTTAGTATATTTTGCTTATCAATGCAATATACGGTCGATATTTCCAGTATGATTCTCTTAAAGAAAAAACCTCTCTGCGGGACGATGGTGGCATCGTCCCCTACGGAGATTACCAACGCTGTGATGACGACGTAGGGACGACCATTGGTCGTCCGCCGGTAGAAACGTTTCATCCCTATCTGCGATTTCACATGCTATCTACGCCCGTCATTCTGCGGCAGGACTAAAGCCCCGCCCTACAGAGTGAGATATACTTCACAGCATATCCAGATAAAAAGCCTCTCTGCGGAAACAGAGAGGCTTGCAGGCTATTACATATTTTAGTATCTCGCTTTGCTCGATCAATTATGCAATCCCTCAGTCGCCGTACACAAGTGTCCGGCGACAGCTCCCTTTACCAAAGGGAGCCTTTTTTATTCCTGACCGGGAACCTTGGGCAGAGCGTCGATGCTTGCTTTCAGATCCTCGTCGGTGGGGATGTAGTCGGTCATGACGCCGTCGTTGAACTTCTCATAGGCGACCATATCGAAGTAACCGGTACCGGTCAAGCCGAAGAGGATGGTCTTTTCCTCGCCGGTCTCCTTGCACTTGAGCGCTTCGTCGATCGCGACGCGGATCGCGTGGCTGGACTCGGGAGCGGGCAGGATACCTTCGACGCGGGCGAACTGCTCCGCCGCCTCGAATACGGAGGTCTGCTCTACAGCGGTCGCCTCCATGTAGCCGTCGTGATAGAGCTGGCTGAGGGTGGTGGACATGCCGTGGAATCTAAGACCGCCGGCGTGGTTCGCGGAGGGGATGAAGCTGCTGCCGAGGGTGTACATCTTCGCGAGCGGACAGATCATGCCGGTGTCGCAGAAGTCGTAGGCGAACTTGCCGCGGGTGAAGCTCGGGCATGACGCAGGCTCGACGGCGATGATGCGGTAGTCGTTCTCGCCGCGGAGCTTCTCGCCCATGAACGGAGCGATCAGACCGCCGAGGTTCGAGCCGCCGCCGGCACAGCCGATGATGATGTCGGGCTTGACGCCGTATTTATCCAGCGCCGCCTTCGCCTCGAGACCGATGACGGACTGGTGCAGGAGTACCTGATTCAGAACGGAGCCGAGTACATAGCGATAGCCGGGGTTGGTGACCGCGACCTCGACTGCCTCGGATATCGCGCAGCCGAGCGAGCCGGTGGTGCCGGGATGGGCTTCGAGGATCTTCTTGCCGACCTCGGTCGTCATCGAGGGCGAGGGTGTGACCTCTGCGCCGTAGGTGCGCATGACCTCGCGGCGGAAGGGCTTCTGCTCATAGCTGACCTTGACCATGTAGACCTTGCAGTCGAGTCCGAGGTAAGCGCACGCCATCGACAGCGCCGTACCCCACTGACCGGCTCCGGTCTCGGTGGTAACGCCCTTGAGTCCCTGCTTCTTCGCATAGTACGCCTGTGCGATCGCGGAATTCAGCTTATGGCTGCCGGAGGTATTGTTGCCCTCAAACTTATAATAGATCTTGGCGGGGGTGCCCAGCTTTTTCTCCAGGCAGTAGGCCCGTACCAGCGGCGAGGGGCGATACATCTTATAGAAGTCGCGGATC
>JAFSRK010000092.1 GCA_017446165.1 Ruminococcus sp. | reverse complement strand
GGCTCCAAGGCAAGCTCTATCACAGTCAACATCTGGGACTCTAACCAGCAGAAGGGTATCCAGGAAATCGCTGACAAGTGGACCGAGACCTCCGGCGTTAAGGTTAACGTCGAAGTCGTCGACTGGGACAACTACTGGACCTTGCTCGAGGCGGGCGCTTCCGGCGGCACCATGCCCGACGTATTCTGGATGCACAGCAACACCGTCCAGATGTACATGGAGAACGACATTCTCTTAAAGCTCAACGACTATATCGACAAGGACAGCTCCATCGATATGTCCAAGTACTATGAGGGCGTCAAGAACCTGTACACCCGCTCCGACGGCAATATCTACGCTCTGCCGAAGGATCACGACACCATCGCGCTGCTTTATAACAAGGCGATCTTCGATCAGTACGGCGTTGAGTATCCCACCGACAAGTGGACTTGGGAAGACATGTATGAAGCTGCCAAGAAGATCACCGAAGGCTCCAACGGCGATATCTACGGCATGGCGATGAACACCTCTAACAACCAGGACGGTTGGTACAACCTGATCTACTCCTACGGCGGTAACGTTGTTTCCGAGGACCACAAGACCACCAGCATCGGCTCCGACGCTTCCAAGGCGGGTATGGAAATGATGAGAAAGCTCCTCACCGTAGGCGCTCCCCAGTCCGTAGTTGCTGAGACCGGTACCGATTCTCTGTTCCAGTCCGGCAAGGTCGGCATGATCACTCAGGGTTCCTGGATGATCAACGCGTTCTACACCGCTGAGCATCACGACGATTACGCTTGGGCTCTGCTGCCTTACGCTGACGTCAACGGCAACGGCACCTGTGAGAAGGAAGAGCGCTGGTCCGCTTACAACGGTCTCGGCTGGGCTGCTAACGCTAAGGTCTCCGATCCCGAGTCCTGCTACAGCCTGATCGCTTACTTCTGCTCTGAGGAAGGCCAGAAGCTGCAGGCAGAAAAAGGCGTTACCATGGGCGGTATGACCGGCGTTTCCGATGCGTTTGCAAACGCATTCCCCGGCATGGATATCAAGCCTTTCCTTGACGCTGAGGAATACAGCCTCTACTTCCGTCCCTACACCCGCAACACCACCGTTTGGGAAGATGCTCTCCAGCAGAAGGGCGCGTTCCTTGATCCGTGGCAGGATCCTTCCGATCCCGCTCTGATGGCTACTGCCTGCGACAACGCACAGAAGATCATCGAGGACGCTATCGCGGCTGAGTAATCCGTACATCAGATTATATCCATTCAGAAACATTTCGGCGAGCCGAGCCGCTAAACAGCCCGGCTCGCTGTTGCGGTTTATCAATCTGTAAAGGAGGGAACTTATGAAAGAGAAAGCGCCTAAGAAGAAACGCACCAAGGCGCAGAAGCGAGAGATGATATGGGCGTTGTGCTTTATCGCGCCGACCATCATCGGTCTGATCGTGCTGAACTTCTACCCGGCGTTCAATACGCTGTGGCAGTCCTTCTGCAAAACGGGCGACTTCGGCAAGGGCAATATTTTCATAGGTTTTGAAAACTATGCCAAGGTCTTCACCGCGAGTGAAACATGGCATTCGCTCTGGAACACCATCAAGTACGCGCTGATCGAAGTGCCGTTCGGCGTTGTCATCGCGCTGGTACTCGCAGTGTTCCTGAACAAAAAGCTCAAGGGTACCTCGCTGTTCCGTACCATCTTCTTCCTGCCCATGGTCTGTGCGCCCGCTGCGGTCGCCATGGTCTGGAAGTGGCTGTATAACCAGCAGTTCGGTCTTTTGAACAACGTATTCGGCACCGACGTCGCGTGGATCTCCGATCCGAAGATCGCGTGGATCTCCATCGGCATCATCGGTGTATGGTCGGTCATCGGCTACAACATGGTCCTCTTTATCTCGGGCCTCCAGGAGATCCCGGGCGACTACTATGAAGCCGCTGAGATCGACGGCGCGACCGGCATCAAGCAGTTCTTCCACATCACCGTTCCGCTTCTCTCTCCGACCACCTTCTTCATCGTTCAGACCCGTATTATCGGCGCTCTGACGATATTCGACCTCATGTTCATGGTAATGGACAAGACGAACCTGGCGCTCGAGAACACCCAGTCGATCGTGTATCTGTTCTACACCTACGCGTTCACCAACGGCAACAAGGGCTACGGCGCGACCATCGTCATCTTCCTGGTCATCTTCATCATGATCGTCACCTTCATCCTGCAGCGTGCAGAGAAGAAACTGGTATATCATCCTTAAGAAAGGGGGAACTGATTTATGCAAAGCGCTCGTGCAAGAAATATCGCGAGTAAAGTGGTTATGTACATCGTTCTGATCATCATGGCATTCATCATGCTGGTTCCCTTCGTGTGGATGATACTGACCGCTCTGAAAACCAATCAGGAAGCTATCTCGGTAGATCCGTTCTTTATCTTCCCCGCCAACGGCTGGCACTGGGAGAACTTCGGCGAGGTTTGGGAGAGCTACAACTTCCTCATCCTCTACAAGAACACCCTGCTGATGATCTTCTTCCGCGTCGTCTGTGCATGTCTGACTGCTACGATGGCAGGCTATGCGTTCGGACGTCTGAAGTTCCCGGGCAAGAACTTCTTCTTCGCTCTGGTACTTGTCCAGATGATGATCCCCGCTCAGATCTTCATCATCCCGCAGTATTTGATGGTTTCCGGTCTGGGACTGCTCAACACGGTCAGCGGTCTGGTATTCCCCGGTATCGTTACCGCGTTCGGTACCTACCTCTTAAAGACCGGCTATGAGGGTCTCCCGAAAGACCTCGAGGAAGCCGCCGACATCGACGGCTGTAATATCGGCCAGCGCTTCTTGCGCATCATGATGCCTCTGACCCGTTCGTCGATGGTATCTCTGGGTATCTTTACCGCGCTGTTCGCGTTCAAAGACCTGATGTGGCCGATGATCGTCTGCACCCGTGCCGAGACCACCACTCTGTCGGCAGGTCTTGCCAAGATGCAGGGACAGTTCAGCAGTAACTATCCGACCATGATGGCTGCGGCTGTGCTTGCTGTCATTCCGATGATTGTTATCTATGTCATTTTCCAGAAGCAATTTGTAGAAGGTATAGCTACCTCGGGCGGCAAGCTTTAATCATCTTATAATGCTTGAATAGTATGTCAGCCGGAGGCGTTGCGTAAGCAATAATCCGGCTGATACGCTTTTTATGAAGAAATCAACGCGGATCAATTGAACCGCGGCGGATTGTGTGTTAAAATCAGGACGGACACCGGGAGACGGCGGCTGAGCCGAACCCGTCCCGGACAACCATGCCGGTACCCGGCTTTAACAGACAGTCTGATGACACAACCCCCGGGAGGTGAGTGTGATGAACGATAAAAACCTGATGGGCGAGATGTACCAGGTCAAGCACCGTTACCGCGCCATCGCGTACCAGATGCATATCTCCGAGGAGCTGTATCTGATCCTGTGCGGCGTCGAGAACTGCCTGCCTGACTACTACTTCGACACCGATGGCAGAGCCGGATATCACCTGCATGTCGTCCTCAGCGGCAAGGGACAGCTTTCCGTCAACGGTAGGGTACAGGACGTGCGCTTCGGTCAGATGTTCATAACCAAGCCCGGCGAGGACACCTGGTACAAGGCAGACAGCGAGGATCCGTGGGCCTACTGCTGGATGGCGTTCGACGGCACTCAGGCAAAGCGCATCGTCGAGAAGGCAGGCTTCTTTGACGGCGTGAACGTTCAGGATTCCCGCATCGAGATACAGAGCTTCTACACACTGGTGTTGAAGATCCTCGATCAGGCGGCACTGACCCCCTCGACCATCTACTCCCGCACCGCCTATCTGCTGGAGTTCCTCAGCCTTGCGATCGACTCCTATACGCTTTCCGACGAACAGGCGCGCACGGCGCACGAGTACCCGACCGACACCTATGTCGAGTATGCCAAGAGCTTCATCGGCGCGAACTTCGCGACCGCTAAGATCAGCGACGTCGCGCGCTATATCGGCATCCACCGCAGCTACCTGACCAACCTCTTTAAGGCGAAGGTCGGCGTATCACCCCAGGAGTACCTGATGCAGTGCAAGCTGAACCGCGCCTGCAAGCTGCTCGTTGAGACCGGTAACCCGATCGGCGAGATATCCCGCGAGGTCGGCTATGATAACCCGCTGACCTTCTCTAAAACCTTCAAGATCTATTACGGCGTCAGCCCGAAAGAATACCGCAAGCGGCACAAAGAATCGCTTGAGGAAAATACCACCACTGAATAAAGGAGATATTCCGATGAGTATTCGCTATATCGAAGAAACCAAACAGCTGATTCTCGAGACCAAGTCAACCACTTATCAGATGAAGATCGACACCCTCGGTTATCTGAATCATCTCTATTACGGACCGCGGCTGGGCGCGAACGATATGTCCTATCCCTACCGCAACTATGATCACGGCTTCTCCGGCAACCCCTATGATATGCGCAACAACCGCGCGTTCTCGCTGGACTCCATGGCTCAGGAATACACCTCGTTCGGCGTGGGCGACTTCCGCGTCACCAGCATCCGTGCGTCGTGTTCCGACGGCAGCCGGTGCGCGGAGTTCCGCTATGTCAGCCACGAGATCAAGGCCGGCAAGTACCGGATCCCCGGACTGCCGTCCGTGTATGACAACGGCGACGAGGCAGAGACTCTGATCGTCACTCTGCGTGATACCGCCGCCAATATCGGCATCAAGCTTTATTACGGCGTTTTCGAGGAGCTGGATATCATCACCCGATCGGCAGAGATCTACAACGCCGGTCACGAGATTGTGTGGCTGAGAAAGGCTTCGTCGATGTGCCTCGAGCTGCCCTTCGGAAAGTGGGATATGATGCACTTCTACGGCAGACATTGTATGGAGCGTCAGGCGGAGCGTGTTTCTCTTTTCCACGGCATCCAGACGATCTCCTCCGGCAGAGGCATGTCCAGCCATCAGCACAATCCCTTTGTGATCCTCTGCGAGCATACGGCGACCGAGGACAGCGGCGCATGCTACGGTATGATGCTGATGTACTCCGGTAACCACAAGACCGAGGTCGAGCTGGATCAGTTCGACTCTGTCCGTGTCGTGATGGGCGTCAGCGACGACCGTTTTCGCTGGGAACTGACCCCGGGAGCGAGCTTCCGTGCGCCTGAGGTAATCCTCAGCTGTGCCGACGGTCTGACACAGCTGTCGCACCGCTTCCATCGGGTCGTGCGCAACAATGTCTGCCGCGGCGAATATAAGCTCAGCCACCGTCCCGTGCTGATCAACAACTGGGAAGCGACCTATTTCGACCTCAACGAGGAAAAGATCGTTGCACTGGCACAAAAGGCGGCGGATATCGGGGTCGAGCTGTTCGTTCTCGATGACGGTTGGTTCAAGAACCGTGTGGATGACAACGCGGGTCTGGGCGACTGGACCCCCGATACGAACAAGTTGCCGAACGGTCTCGACGGGCTGATTAAAAAGATCAACGACATGGGACTGAAATTCGGCTTGTGGGTCGAGCCGGAAATGGTCAACGAGAATTCCGATCTCTACCGCGCCCATCCCGACTGGGCGATGACGGCTCCCAACCGCGCTCCGATGATGGCGCGCAATCAGCTGGTACTCGATCTCTCGCGCGAAGAGGTGCATGAGTACATCTTCAACACGCTGTCGGGTCTGTTATCAAAATACAATATTACATACATCAAGTGGGACTTCAACCGACCGCTGGCGGACGTTTACTCCCACTCCACCCCCTCGCCGCGTCAGGGCGAAGTCACGCACCGCTATTATCTCAGCCTGTACCGCTTATATGAACGGCTGACGAAGGCGTTCCCGCATGTGCTCTTTGAGGGATGCGCTGGCGGCGGCGGACGCTTTGACGCCGGTATGCTGCAATACTCACCGCAGATCTGGTGCTCGGACAACACCGACCCCATCTCTCGCCTGACGATCCAGTACGGTACCTCGTTCGGATATCCGGTCAGCTCCATCGGCGCACATGTCAGTGCAACGCCGAACCATCAGACCGGTCGACTGACGTCGCTTTCCACACGCGGGACGGTTGCGATGATGGGCGCGTTCGGCTATGAGCTGGATATGACAAAGCTCAGCGACGAGGAGCTCGAGGAAATGAAGGGGCAGATCAAGCGATTCAAGGAGCTTGAGCCGATGATCCACAACGGACTCTATTACCGACTCAGCTCGATGAAGGAGAGCGGTCACTACTTCGCGTGGCAGTTTGTCGCGCCCGACAAGTCGCGCAGTCTGCTGAGCATTGTTATCACGAATCCGTTGGCAAATTCCACACCTGTTCATGTCCGTCTGAAAGGGCTCGATAGTGATGCGATCTATTCGGTCAACGGCGAGTTTGAGTGTACCGGATCCGCGCTGATGAACGCGGGCTATACCTTCCCGCAGCTGACAGGCGATTATCCCGCACTGCAGTTGGACATCATCAAAGTGAAGTAATCATTATAGGAGAAAAGCATTGAACCCGAATAAAATCGTCTGGTCTGAAGAAAAAGAAAAAATAAAAAGTCTGCCGTTCAAGGAGAAGATCCGTTACATATGGATGTATTTCTGGATCCCGATCGTCGCGATCGTCTTTGTACTTGGTTTCGGTACATTTCTGATCATCCGTATTGCGACCAATATCCCCGATAACTGGTTGTCGGTGACCTTTGCCAACACGACCGCTCAGGCCGGCACAGGCTCTCAGCTGTGGGAGGATTTTACCGAGCATACCGGATACGACCTGACGCAGAAGAAGGTAGAGTTCAATGCCGAATCCTACTTTGATTACACAAAGAATCAGGCGAAGGGCAACGCCTATTACAATTCATTCGTCGCTCTTGTCGACGCAGGTGAGATCGACGCGATTACCATGGAGCCTGCGTCGCTCGCGGCTCTCGGTCAATCCGGCAGACTGTTGGATCTGAATGATGAAAAGTGCGCCTCGATCAAGGCAAAATATGCCGACCGCTTTATTTACTATGAACCGACAGAGGATGACGAGGAGCATACCGATCCCATACCCGTCGGCATTGACATCAGCGACAGTGCGTTGGTCAGCAAATATCATGTTTACAGCGAAGGCTGTGCGCTGGGTATCGGGGCAAGCAGTGAGCATATCAAGGAAGTCGAAGACTTTTTGAGCTTTGTTTTAGGGGAGGGATAAGCCATGCGTGATTTTGTTAACGCTTTCATGAGCAGTGAAAGCACCTTTGGCAGATTGATGACAAAGATCGGTATCATCATCTGCGCCAATCTGATGTTTGTGCTTTTCAGCCTTCCCGTAATTACCATCGGCGCGTCATATGCAGGGCTTTACCGTGTGATGTTCAAGACCCTGCGATCGGGCGGCGTGACCAATCCCTTTAAACAGTTTTGGATCGGTTTCAAAACCTGTTTTTTGCAGTCGACAGTTGTCTGGGTCATCTATGCCGTATTGATGGTTGCCGGATACTTTGGTCTGAGGATCTGCTGGCAGGCAGGCGGAAGTATGAGCTACTTTCAGTATGCCCTGTACGGCGCCGCGCTGATACTTACTTTGATCCTCATCTACACCTTCCCGTCGATCGCCGCCTTTGAGGGTCGTATCGGGAACCATATCCGCAACGCGGTCTACTTTGCGTTCCATAAGCCCTGGTGGATCCCTGTCAACCTTTTCTTCCATATATTCCCGCTGTATCTGACATACAGCGATCCCCAGCTGATGCCGCTGTATGCCTTCTGTTGGTTCTTCTTCGGCTTCGGCGCGATCGTAATGCTGACTGCCCGTCTGCTGATCAAGGACTATAATCGATTTCTTCCTCTTGTTGACGACTTCGGCGATTTCATCCTGACCGAGGACGGCAAGCAGATTATGCCCGGAAGCGACGAGGAAAAGGCGCTGTATGAGGAAGGCGGCGACAGCTTCGGCGGTCACGATCAGTCTGAGGAAGATATGATCAAAGAATTGCAAAAATTGGATATGTGAGGAAACATCAATGAAAAAAGAAGAATTGATCCGCAAAATCCACTGCGGTGAAATAGATGAACAGTTTGCCGCCCTTTACGGTGCGGTGGAGGATGTACTGAAAAGACAGCGCGCGCGATATGAAAACGCCGTCAAAAAGTTCAGCGAGATCTTTCCCGAGCGCGAGGACATACGCCTGTTCTCCGCACCCGGCAGAACCGAGATCGGCGGCAACCATACCGACCACCAGCACGGATGTGCGTTAGCGGCGGCGGTAAATCTCGATGTGATCGCCGTTGTCGCCTTCCATGATGACGGCGTCATCCGTTTTTATTCCGAGGGATACGGCATGACAGAGATCGATCTTTCCGATCTTGAAGTCCATCCCGAAAAGTTCGGCAAGTCCTCGGAGATCATCCGCGGTATCGCCGCAGGGTTTACCTCAATGGGCGTGACTGTCGGCGGCTTTGACGCGTACTCCGTATCGGATGTTCTCAGCGGCAGTGGGCTGTCATCTTCTGCGGCGTTCGAAACGCTCGTCGGCAGTATCATCGACATCCATTACAACGACTGTCATGCGGGTGAGGTGGAGATCGCCAAGATCGGACAGTATGCCGAAAATGTCTACTTCGGAAAGGGCAGCGGACTGCTCGACCAGACCGTCTGTTCTGTCGGCGGCTTCGTATTCATTGACTTCCTCGATACGGAGAATCCCTATGTGGAGAAATACAGCTTTGACTTTGAGAAGGCGGGTTACAATCTCTGCATCACCGACACGAAGGGCAGTCACTCTGATCTGACCGACGACTATGTCGCTGTGCCGACCGAGATGAAATCGGTCGCACAGCAGTTTGGCAAGGAGTATCTGCGTGAGGTAGACGAATATCTGTTCCTACGCTCAATCAACGATTTGCACGGCAAATGCTCTGACCGTGCGATCATGCGCGCCGTGCATTACTTCAAGGAAAACCGCCGTGCGATGGAAGAAGCTCAGGCGCTGGACGACGGAGATATCAACCGCTTTTTTGAAATCTACCGTCGGTCTGCGGAGTCTTCCGCAACGCTGCTGCAAAACCACTATTCCGTGAAGAAGCCAACCGAGCAAGGCATCTCGCTCGGGTTGATGATGAGCCGATTGATCCTCGGTGATGATGCGGCAGTACGCGTTCACGGCGGCGGCTTTGCGGGTACCATCCAAGCCTTTGTGCCGACCTTCAAGACCAATGAATATGTTCGCAGGATGAACGGGCTTTTCGGAGCGGGGAGCTGTTATGTACTGCGTATCCGTTTCGTCGGCGGTGTAGAGATCACCGCATAAGGAGGACAGCATGATCTGCGCAGATATACAAAGATTGATCGACTATTCGATCGCTGAAAAGCTAATAGAAAAAGAGGACGCGATCGTCGTCCGCAATATGCTGATGGATACACTGCACGTCTGTGACTGGCAGGACGTGTCTGTCGAGCAAGCGGGTACTGCCATTGACGACATACTGAAGCCGCTGATCGACTACGCCTGTGAGCATGGTGTGATCGAGGATACGACTGCGAACCGTGATCTTTTCGATACGAAGCTCATGGGGATCGTCACGCCCATGCCGCGCGAGGTTATCCGTGATTTTGCAAAATACTATGCGGAGTCGCCCCTTGCGGCGACCGATTGGTATTACGATTTCAGCAAGAAGCTGAATTATGTCCGCGCCGGACGGATCGCCAAGGATCTGAAATGGACGTATGACAGCGAGTACGGTACGCTTGATATTACCATCAACCGATCTAAACCCGAGAAAGATCCCAGAGATATCGCCAAAGCCGGAGCGACCACTTCTGTTGCTTATCCGAAGTGTCAGCTGTGCGCGGAGAACATGGGCTATGCCGGACGGCAGAATCACCCCGCAAGGCAGAACCTGCGCCCGATTCCGATCAAGATAAACGGCGGCGACTGGTATCTGCAATACTCGCCCTACGGCTACTATAACGAGCACTGTATCGTGTTCAACAGCGAGCACATCCCGATGGTGATCGACGCCGTAGTATTCGACAAGCTATTTGACTTCATCGGACAATTCCCGCATTACTTCATCGGCTCCAATGCCGACCTTCCAATCGTCGGCGGCTCGATACTGAGCCATGAGCATTTCCAGGGCGGTCACTATACCTTTGCGATGGCACAGGCGCCCGAGGAATATGAATTCACTTTGTCTGATTATCCCGAGGTTCATGCCGCGACGGTCAAGTGGCCGATGTCTGTCATCCGCATGCGCAGCATGAATAGAAAACAATTATCCAACGCTTGTGCTGAAATACTCAAAGCATGGCGCAGTTATACCGATGAAGCGGTAAATATATACGCCTTCACCGACGGTGTACCGCACAACACGGTCACGCCGATCGCGCGTATGAAGGACGGGCTGTACGAGTGTGACTTGGTACTCCGCAACAACATCACCTCCGAGGACAGACCTCTCGGCGTCTATCATCCGAACCCGACCCTGCACCATATCAAAAAGGAGAACATCGGTCTGATCGAGGTGATGGGCTTAGCCGTTCTGCCTGCCAGATTGGCGACGGAGCTGGAGGAAGTCAAAGACGCCCTGCTCAGCGGCGCTGATCTGACCGCAAATCCTGCGACCGCATCTCATGCAGAGTGGGCGGAAAAGCTGAAAGCAGATCGCCCCGAGATGAACGCCGATAACGCGACGGAGATTATCCGCGCAGAGGTCGGAAAGGTATTTGAACAGGTTCTCTGCGACGCGGGCGTGTTCAAGCGTGACAAAGAGGGGACAGAGGCGTTCATGCGTTTTATTGATTCGATCAAGGGTTAGCTGTTATGACAGAATATGAGCGCATGGAACAGGGGTTGAACTACGATCCCTGTGATGAAGAGATCATGCAGGAACAGCGTGTCTATCAGGACAGACTGTGGGAGTTCAATCAGCTAAAGCCTGCGGATTTCGCGGCAAAAGAAGCTTACATGAAAGAGAACTTTGCCGAATGCGGCGAGCGCTGTTATATCGAGCTGCCTTTCCACGCAAACTGGGGCGGTCACCACGTTCACTTCGGCTCTGATATTTATGCCAATTCCAACTTCACGCTGGTAGACGACGGTCATATCTACGTTGGCGATCGCGTGATGTTCGGACCGAATGTGACGATCGCAACTGCCAACCATCCGCCGGAGCCGGAACTCAGGGCGAAGGGCTTGCAGTATAACCGTGATGTGAGGATCGGCGAGAATACATGGATCGGCGCGGGAGCGATCATCGTCCCCGGTGTTGTGATCGGAAAGAATGTTGTTATCGGAGCCGGGAGTATCGTGACGAAGGATATTCCCGATAATGTACTTGCGGTCGGCAATCCCTGCCGCGTGATCCGTCATATAGAATCGAAAGAGAATACGGAGGAGTAATGATGATTGATATATTAGCAGTCGGCGAAATGCTGATCGACTTGACACAGACAGGGGTATCCGACGCGGGTATCCCGATCTACACCTCTTTTCCGGGCGGCGCACCTGCTAACGTTGCCGTTGCCGCGGCAAAGCTAGGTGCTGCGACTGCTTTCATCGGAAAAGTCGGCAACGACGCTTTCGGACGGTTGTTGGTTGATACCGTTAAACAGAACGGCGTCGGCTCGGACGGAATGATCGTCACCGACGATGCTAATACAACGCTGGCGGTGGTATCGCTGACAGAAAGCGGCGAACGCGACTTTGCCTTCTATCGCAAGGGCTTCGCCGATACACAGCTCAGAGAGGACGAGATCTCCGATGAACAGCTGCAGAGTACCCGCTTCCTGCATTTCGGTTCTGTCAGCCTGACAGAGGAACCCTCACGCTCGGCGACACTCTCTGCCGCAAGGAGAGCAAAGGAGTATCTCGCGACGATCTCATACGATCCGAATTTCAGAGAAAGCTTGTGGCAATACAGGGAAGAAGCGATCGAGATGATGAAACGTCCTCTGCCGATGGTAGATATCCTCAAAATCTCCGACGAGGAACTGCCGCTGCTGACCGGAACGGAAGACCCCGAATCAGGTACCAAAATGCTGTATGACACATACGGTATTTCGCTGATCCTGCTGACCCTCGGCGCAAAGGGCGCATACTACCGCTATGGAGAATGTACGGGATTGTGCGAAGGCGTCAAGGTGAAGGTCGCTGATACCAACGGCGCGGGAGATACCTTCCTCGGCGCGTTTCTCAGCGGTATGGTCAGGTTGAAAAAATATAAACCCTCGGAGCTGACAGAAGAAGAGATCAAAGAGCTGACGGCATTTGCAAACAAGGCGGCGTCGATCACCACGAGCCGCAGCGGAGCGATCCCCGCAATGCCCACACTCGACGAGGTCACTAACTGATATAGATCTCTCGATTCCAAGCTCTATACGATTCGCTGACCACTGACTTCTAAAAAAGAGGTGTTATGATGAAAGCCTCCGCTAAATGGGAAAAGGAATTTGCCCTTCGATTTGAAAAGCGCTTTGATGAGCTGAAATGGCTCTACTGTGAGGTCTACAACAACGATATAGGGGCGTTTTACTGGCTGTGCAATTCGCTGTATGATTTCTATCACAAGCGCGACGCCGCACTGAAAAAGCTCGACAGAGAACGTGAGAAAACGCCGTTCTGGTACAGCACCAATTCGCTTGTCGGAATGATGCTGTATGTCGATAACTTTGCCGATAACCTCAAAGGGCTGAAAGCAAAGATAGACTATATCAAAGAAAGCGGTGTCAACTATCTGCATCTGATGCCGCTCCTCAAAAGCCCGAAGGACAGGTCTGACGGCGGCTATGCCGTGGCGGATTTCCGCAGGGTCCAGCCCGAGCTGGGTACCATGAAGGATCTCGAGGCGCTGACGGCGGAATGTCACGATAACGGCATCAGCGTGTGTCTTGACTTTGTGATGAACCACACCAGCGAGGATCACGCATGGGCAAAGGCGGCGCGTGCGGGTGATGAAGAAGCAAGAAAACGCTATTTCTTCTTTGATAACTGGGATGTACCCTTTGAATTTGAGCGCACCGTTCCGCAGGTGTTCCCGACGACCGCGCCGGGCAACTTTACACAGCTTGAAAACGGCGATATAGTCATGACCACCTTCTATCCCTATCAGTGGGATCTGAACTACGGCAACTGCGTCGTGTTCAACGACATGGTCGGCAATATGCTGTCGCTTTGTAACCGCGGCATCGACGTCATCCGACTCGACGCGGTACCGTATATCTGGAAGGAGCTGGGCACGAATTGCCGCAACCTGCCGACTGTGCATAAGCTCGTGCGCATGATGCGCATGATCGCCGAGATCGTGTGTCCGTCTGTTCTGCTATTAGGCGAGGTCGTGATGGAGCCTTCTAAGGTCGCTCCTTACTTTGGCACGCCCGAAAAGCCCGAGTGTCACATGCTGTACAACGTCACCACGATGGCAAGCACGTGGCACACCGTCGCGACAAAGGATGTGCGCCTGCTGAACCGCCAGATGGAACAGCTCGCCGTACTTCCTAAGGACTATGTGTTTCTCAACTATCTGCGCTGTCACGATGACATCGGATGGGGATTGGACTATGATTATCTCAGCGGCTTCGGCATGAGCGAGATCCCGCACAAGCGCTTCCTCAACGACTACTTCACCGGAAAATTCGAGGGCAGCGTATCGAGGGGCGAGTTATATAATGATGACGAGAGCTTAGGCGACGCGCGGCTTTGCGGCACGACAGCAAGCCTTTGCGGGCTTGAAACTGCAATCGAAGAAAATGATCCGACACGTTTGGAGAAAGCGATCGACTGCGATCTGATGCTCCACGCCTATATGCTGACCCAAAGCGGCATCCCGGTGATCTACAGCGGCGACGAGGTCGCTCAGCTGAACGATTACCGTTATCATGATGATCCAGATAAAGCTGCCGACAGCCGCTATCTGCACCGCGGTAAATTCGACTGGAAGAAAGCCGAAAACAGAAAGAACATGAAGACCGCAGAAGGTAGGATCTATCAGACCCTGCTCCGTCTGGAGACAATCAGAAGCACAAACGAGGTGTTTACCGCGTCCGCTGACTTCGGCACGCTGAATACCGGATGTGATCATGTGCTCGGCATCCGTCGGGAATTTCAGGGACAGAAGCTGTATGCTTACTTCAATTTCAGCGATACCGAGCAGACCGTCTATTTCGACGCCGTCCTCTTCGGAAAAGAGCTGTTGAGCAGTGAAGAAGTCAGAGGGCTCGGTACGGGACTGAAACCTTACGGGTTCTTATGGATACTTTGTGATTAAAGCGAGTAATACAATGCGAAAATTGATCAATATCAACGATGATTGGGAGTTCACACCTGCCTTTGACGATGACTTCTTAAACGGCGAATCGGACATGCGTGTCACAACAGTTCGCCTGCCGCATACCTGCAAGGTCACTCCCTACAACTATTTTGACGAGAATATCTATCAGATGGTCTGCGGCTACCGCAAAAGACTTGATCTGAATGAACGCGGCAACAGGCGCGCGTTTATCTGCTTCGGCGCAGCGGCACATTATGCCAAGGTATATCTTGACGGAGAACTGATCGGTGAGCACAAGAGCGGATATACGGCATTTGAGTTTGAGCTTGTTACCGATAATCCCGCGCCTTTGCTTGCGGTAGAGCTGGATACGCGGGAAAGCTTGAATTTTCCACCCTTCGGCAAGGTCATCGACTATATGACCTACGGCGGTCTGTACCGCGAGGTGCGATTGGAATTCCGTGAGGACAGCTATATCGCCGATCTGTTTGCCAAGCCGTCGATCCCCGAGAGCATACGGGTCACGCCTAAGATGAATCCGAAGCTGGTCGCAGGAATCACCTTTGACGGCGTGATCGACTGTGACATGGATATCATCGGCAGCGCCGACGCGATACATTACTCCGTCTTTGAGAAAGACAGTGATCGCGCAATCTATGAGGTCACCGTCAATGCAAGCAAATATTGTACCCTGACGATCCCGCGCGTTCACCTATGGGATCCGCTCAGTCCTGCGCTCTATGAGATGAAAGCCGAGCTGATCAAGGACGGCGCTGTTATTGATACGCTGAGCCGCAGGGTCGGTTTTCGGCGCTCCGAATTCAAAAAGGACGGCTTCTAT
>JAFSRK010000012.1 GCA_017446165.1 Ruminococcus sp. | reverse complement strand
GATTGAGGCGATGAACGTCCTCTATGAACTAAAAAACCTGATCTAGCGCATTTCGACGTACCGCGAACGCTAAGCGTTTCCTTTGGCGCCACAGGTATTATATTAACTATTAACTACCAACCACCAACTACCAAATAAGACAAAGGAGGAATTCCTATGGGCAAGATCAATATACTCGACAAGCACGTGGCTGAGCTGATCGCCGCGGGTGAGGTCGTCGAACGCCCTTCCTCCGTTATCAAGGAACTGGTCGAGAATTCCATCGACGCCGGCGCGACCGCCGTCACCGTTGAAATCAAAAACGGCGGCGTCACCTTTATGCGCGTTTCCGACAACGGCAGCGGCATCCTGCGCGACGATATCCGTCCTGCGTTCATCCGTCACGCGACCTCCAAGGTGCGTGTGGAGGACGACCTCGACGCGATCGCAACCCTCGGCTTCCGCGGTGAAGCGCTCGCGTCCGTGTCCTCGGTGTCTCACCTTGAATTGATCACCAAGGCGCGTGAGGAAGAGATCGGCACCCGCTATCTGATCGAGGGCGGCGAGGAGATTTCCCTCACCGACGCGGGCTGTCCCGACGGCACCACCTTTATCATCCGCGACCTGTTCTATAACGTTCCCGCTCGCATGAAGTTCTTAAAAACCGACATGGCGGAGGGCAACGCTGTCTCCAACGTGATCGACAAGATCGCCCTCTCGCATCCCGAGATCGCGATCACCTATATACGAGATCAGAAGCAGTCGCTCCATACCTCGGGCGACGGAAAGCTCCTGTCCGCGATCTACGCCGTCTACGGCAGAGATTTCGCGAATTCCCTGATCCCGGTCGACTATACTCTCGGCGGCATCCGCGTTGCGGGCTATATCAGCCGCCCCGAGAACGCCCGACCGAACCGCAATATGCAGAACTTCTTTATCAACAACCGCTATGTCATCTCGAAAACAGCGATGGCGGCGATCACCGAAGCCTGCAAAGGCTCGGTCATGATCGGAAAGTTTCCGTCCTGTGTGCTGAACATCGAGCTGAGCTACAACGCGGTCGACGTCAACGTCCACCCGACCAAGCTCGAGGTGCGCTTCGTCAATGAACGCCCCGTGTTCGACGCGGTCTATCACGCGGTGAAAACCGCTCTCTTGAACGGCGAGAAGCGCATCGAAGCCTCTTTCAATCAGCCGAAGGTGCGCGTCAATCCCTTTGAATTGGCTCAGAAGGTGTTTCGCGAGCGAGACGATAAGCCCGCCGCTGCACCCGCTGTGACCCCTGTAAAGAAACAGCCCCTCAAGGATGATTCCGACGAACTCTTGCGCCTGCTCGACGAGCCTGTCGCCGAGGGAAAGAAGCCTGTCGTCGAAGTGAAGAAGCCTGCTGTTGAACCGGTAAAGTCCGCTGACAATACGCTGACTCTCTCCGACTCGTCCACCCCCGAACAGCGCTACAAGGCGCATCTGGAAGAAAAGCGCGACACAGAACAAAAGGTACAGGAGAAAACCCCTCCTGCTGCTGAACCCGCTCCGGAACAGGTCGTTGAAGCGCCTGTCGAACCCGAAACACTCGCAGAACCTGCGCCGCTGATCGAGATCGACGACAACAGCTACCGCTATATCGGCGAAGCGTTCAAGACCTATATCATCATTGAGAAGAATCCCCGCGAGCTGCTGCTGATTGACAAGCATGCCGCTCATGAGCGCATCATTTTCGAGAAGCTCAAGAGGGAGAAGGGGAGCGGCTACTCACAGCTGCTCCTGACGCCCATCACCGTCACCCTCAACAAGATCGACTACAACTCCGTGATATCCGAGCCTCAGGCATTCGCCGAGGCGGGCTTTGACAT
>JAFSRK010000011.1 GCA_017446165.1 Ruminococcus sp. | reverse complement strand
GGATGGAAGAAGCTCGCCGACACCACCGCCCTCACCTATACCGACGCGACCGCGCCCTCGGGCAAGACCCGCGCTTATACCGTGCGCTGTATCTCGGCGGACGCGAAGAAATTCACCAGCAATTACGATACCGTCGGCAAGTCGATCCTCTATGTCGCCGCGCCGCGCATCGGTACCATCCGGAATATCTCCGGCGGCACACAGCTCAATTGGGCGGCTGTCGCGGGCGCCGCGAAGTACCGCGTCTTTGTGAAGTCCGGCACCGCGTGGAAGGCGATCGCCACCACGACCGCGACCTCCTATAACTACACGGGTCTCAAGAGCGGCACCGCCTACACCTACACCGTTCGCGCGATGAACGCGGCGGGTCGGTACGCCAGCGCCTACAACACCACCGGCTGGAAGTACACTTATATCGCACCTCCCGCGCTGCCGACCTTGAAGAACACCAAAAACGGCGTGCAGATCACCTACAAGAAGCCTGCGGGCGGCGCCTACTTCCGCATCTTCCGCAAGACCGCCGGCGGCAAGTGGGGAAAGATCGCCGACACCTCTAACACCACCGTTGTCGATAAAACCGCCAAGAAGGGCGTGACCTACTACTACACCATCCGCTGTATCAACAAGGGCGGCACCAAGTTCTTCTCGGCATACAATACTAGAGGCAGGGCGATCACCTGCAAACGATAAACACAGAAAACTGCTCCGGCTGATCCCGGAGCAGTAAAATTTTTTCGGATTTCTTGCAACACTTCACACGTTTTTCGACACTATATTGATGAACGACGTCGTAGGAGGCATATCATGGATGAAAAGGAATTAGTGCAACGGGCGGTGACCGGCGACAAGGACGCGTTCGCGGGGCTATACACACGCTGCAGGGACAGCCTGTACCGTTACGCGTTCTTCCGTCTCGGAAACGATTCCGACGCACAGGACGCGGTGTCCGCGTGTATCGCGGCGGCATACGAGAGCATCGGTCGGCTGAAAAACGCGACAAGCTTCCGCGCGTGGATCTTCCGCATCCTTTACCGCTGCTGCTGTGATTTGATCAAAGCGCAGATGGAGCAGAACGCCCGCGGAGATATCAAGGAGCTTGACCGGGCGCCGTCGGATGATCCCCGGTATCTTTCCGTCGAGGTGCGCGAAGCGCTGAACCAGCTCGACGATATCGACAGGGACATCGTTCTGCTGTCCGCTGTCGCGGGCTACAACAGCCGCGAGATCGCCTCCGTTATCGGCAGTAAGCCGACCACCGTGCGGTCGCGCCTTGCGCGCAGCCTCAGGAAAATGAGAACCTTTCTGGAGTGAGCAAGATGAAAAACGATTTTGATTTTATTAAGGAAAAGATAGAGAACAGCGGCGTGAACGCGCCCGATAACATGAACGAGGACTATGTGCTGACCCGGCTCGAGGGCGTGATCCCCGATCTGTCGAGCGAGGCGAAGGTTGTTGAGTTCAAGCCCAAGAAACGCCGTACCGCGCTGATCTCCGGACTCGCGGCGGCATTTGTCGCCGTGGTCGCACTGTCGATCTTCGGCATTATCCGTATGAGCAATAACGCAAAGCCTGCCGTGAGCGGAACCACCGCCGCGCCGACTGTCAGCGCCGATATCCCGCTTCGGACCTTCAACAGCTATGACGAGGTCAGGGAGCAGATGAAGACGGTCGCGAACCGTTATCAGGTCGCCGACGAATACCGCTATTCCGGAGAGAAGCTTTTCACCGAAGATCTCAGCGCCGACAGTATCAACGGCAGTTCAGGTTTAAGCCCCGGCAGTTCGGGCAGTTCAAGTGCGGGCGGCTCCGAATCCCACAGCGAGACCTATAAGCAGGTCGAGGGCGTCGACGAGGCTGACATCGTCAAGACCGACGGCAAGTACCTCTATATCATTGCCTACGATGATCCCGAGCGCATCCGCATTTACTCCGCGAGCGATAAACCCGAGCAGGTTGCCGTGATCTATCCGAACAGCATGGAGAACCCATCCGCGACTCCGGACGAGGCGAAACATGACGAGGATCACAACATATTTCCGAATGAAATGTACCTTTACGGCGACAAGCTGATCGTGGTCACTTCCTTTTACAATAAGGATTCGGATCATGGCGCCAAGGCGCTGGTCTATGATATCTCGGATATCGGGAACATCAGGCTCGCCGATCAGTTTACCCAGAGCGGCGAATACAGCAGCTCGCGCATGATCGGCGACCGACTCTATATGATCTCCGAGTACTATGTTTATGATGACGAGTTCCGGATCCCCGTCTGCTACGGCGGCGCTGACGCCAAGGATATCCCCATCGACTGCGTCTGCTCCGTAGAGAAGCCT
>JAFSRK010000091.1 GCA_017446165.1 Ruminococcus sp. | reverse complement strand
GTCCAGAGCCTCGGCCTGAGGGATGGTACGGGGGAAACCGTCAAGGATGAAGCCATCCTTGCAGTCGTCCTCAGCCAAACGCTCCTTGATGATGCCGATAACGACCTCATCGGGAACCAGCTGACCCGCGTCGATGAAGGACTTTGCCTTCAAGCCCATCTCTGTACCGCTTTTCAGCGCTGCACGGATGATGTTGCCCGTGCTGATCTGGGGAATATTCAAGCGTTCACTGATGACGGCGGCTTGTGTGCCTTTGCCCGCACCGGGAGCGCCTAACAGGATAAGTTTCATAGTATCTACCCCTTTGCCTAATTAATCAAGGAAGCCCTTGTAGTGACGCATCATCATCTGAGACTCGAGCTGCTTCGCTGTATCGAGCGCTACGCCGACGATAATGATGATGGAGGTACCGCCCATGGACAGACCTCTCAGACCGGTTAAGTCGGAGTAGATGATCGGGAACAGCGCGATGACTGCGAGGAAGAGTGCGCCGATCAGGGTGATTCTGGAGAGAATCTTTTTGATAAAGTCAGCTGTGGGTCTGCCGGGACGGATACCGGGGATGGTACCGTTGTTCTGCTTCAAGTTGTTCGCCATCTCGATCGGGTTATACTGGATCGTGGTGTAGAAATACGCGAATGCAAGGATCAGCAGGAAGTACAGAATCGCATACAGCGGGCCGGAGGTGGAGAAGGCATCGAGGAAGCCCTTCCAGAAGCCCTCGGTCGGGTTTGCGAACAGCTGAATGGTGCTGGGAATAGAAAGGATGGAGGACGCGAAGATGATCGGCATTACGCCACCCAGAGTGACCTTGATGGGCAGGTGGGTGGACTGACCGCCGTACATCTTGCGGCCGACAACTCGCTTAGCGTACTGGATCGGGATACGTCTTTCCGCGTCTTGCATAAAGGTGATGACCCAAATGACCGCGAGGAAGAGGATGATCCAGATCGGTACTGTGACGAAGAAGCTGGTCTGGCCCTTTGTCGCGAGATCCCAGTACTGAGCGAGGAGGTTGACGGTATAAGGCAGTCTTGCGATGATACCGGCAAAGAGCAGGATAGAGATACCGTTTCCGATACCGTTCTTGTTGATCTGCTCACCCAGCCACATGATCAGTGCGGTACCGGCAGTGAAGCACAGGATGATCGCGATCGCGGTGAATACCGCCGCGCCGCCCTCTGTGTACTTGGCGATCGCCTGATAGGTGGGGTTGGGGTTGGAGTCGGAGACCTGATTGTCGATAGAGTTCTTCAGGAAGAAGTAGTAGGCAGTACCCTGAATCAGGCCGAGACCGACGGTGACATAACGAGTGATGGCAGCGATCTTCTTTCTTCCCTCTTCGCCTTCCTTACTGAGGCGCTCGAGGGGCGGGATCGCAACGCACAGCAGCTGCATGATAATGGAGCTGTTGATGTAGGGTGTGATACCCATCGCGAAGATCGTCGCGTTGGAGAACGCGCCGCCGGAGAGGGTGTTCAGGTAGCCGACAAGAGTATCGTCGACGCCGGAAGCGTTGCCCATGACGTTAGCGAGTGCGTCCATGTTCAGGAACGGCACCGGGATAACGGAACCGATTCTGAAAATTACAACAATCAGAAGTGTGAATAAGATCTTTCTGCGGAGATCCGGAATCGACCAAGCGTTTCTAATTGTTTTAAACAATTAAATCACCTCAGTCTTTCCGCCGGCAGCTTCGATCTTGGCTTTAGCGCCTTCAGAGAACGCAGAAGCCTTAACAGTGAGCTTCTTGGTGATAGTGCCGTTGGAGAGAATCTTGACGCTATCAAAGGAGTTCTTGACGATGCCCTTCTCAGTCAGAGCAGCGATATCGACTACCGCGCCGTCCTCGAACTTATTGAGTGTGCCTACGTTGATGGCGACAACCTTCTTTGCGAAGATGTTGTTGAAGCCGCGCTTCGGGATACGGCGCTGCAGCGGCATCTGACCGCCTTCAAAGCCAACGCGCATGCCCTTGCCTGCTCTTGCCTTTTGACCTTTGTGACCTTTACCGGCAGTCTTGCCCCAGCCTGAGCCGTGGCCGCGACCGATACGCTTGACGGACTTTTTGGAGCCCTCAGCGGGAGATAATTCGTGAAGTTTCATATCTTTCGCACCTCCTTAGTCTTTTTCAACCACTACGAGGTGGATAATCTTGTTGACTTTGCCCGTCGTCGCCGCGTTGTCGGGCTGCTCAGTGACGTCGCCGATCTTCTTGAGACCCAGAGAATAGGCGGTAGCGATCTGGTCCTTCTTGGAACCGATCAAGCTTTTTACTAACTTAATTTTCATCTCGCCGCCTCCTTACAGAATCTCTTTGACAGCCTTGCCGCGTACGCGGGCAACTTCCTCGGCTGTGCGCAGTGCGCCCAGACCCTGGAGAGTCGCTCTGACTACGTTGCAGGGGTTGTTGGAACGGAGAGCCTTTGTACGGATGTCCTTGATGCCGACAGCCTCAACGACCGCACGTACGGGACCGCCTGCGATAACACCGGTACCGGGAGCGGCGGGCTTCATCAGAACTCTGCCCGCGCCGTATGCGCCGATGATCTCGTGGGGGATGGTTGTGCCCTTGAGGGCAACTTTCATGAGGTGCTTTTTCGCGTCCTCGATTCCCTTGCGGATTGCGTCGGGAACTTCGCCGGCCTTGCCGATACCGAAGCCGACTGTGCCGTTGCCGTCGCCGACAACTACCAGAGCGGCGAACTTCATGACACGGCCGCCCTTGACGGTTTTAGAAACGCGGTTGATGGCAACAACGCGCTCAGTCAACTCCAGTGTTGATGCGTCAATAATATTAGCCAAAGTTAATTCCTCCAATCCTTAGAAATTGAGGCCGCCCTCACGGGCGCCTTCGGCCAACGCTTGTACACGGCCGTGATAGATGTTACCGCCTCTGTCGAAAACGACATCGGTGATGTTCTTTTCCTTAGCACGCTCGGCGATGAGCTTGCCGACTGCCTTTGCAGCCTCTTTATTGCCGCCGCCTTCTATGGTCTTATCGAGAGAAGATGCGCTGCACAGGGTAACGCCCTTTACATCGTCGATAATCTGAGCATAGATGTTGTTAGTGGAGCGGAAAACACAAAGGCGAGGACACTCGGCTGTGCCGCTTAACTTACCGCGGACTCTCTTGTGTCTTCTGACACGAGCCGCTTTAGAATCGGGTCTACTTACCATTGTTCATTCACTCCTTTAATCAGGCCTTACCGGTCTTGCCTTCCTTGCGGCGGATATACTCACCGACATACTTGATGCCCTTACCCTTATAAGGCTCCGGCGGACGTTTCTCTCTGACCTCGGCAGCAAACTGACCAACCTTTTGCTTATCAATGCCGTGGACGATGATGCTGTTGGGACCGGGTACTTCGATAGTGATATCGTCGTTGTCCTCCATGATGACCTGGTGGCTGTAGCCGATGTTCATGACGAGCTTCTTGCCCTGCTTCTGAACACGGTAACCGACACCGTTGACCTCCAGCTCCTTCTTGTAGCCTTCCGTAACGCCGACAACCATGTTGTGGATGATCGTACGGGTCAGGCCGTGGAGCGAACGGTTCTCTTTCTCATCGTTCGGACGCTTAACCTCGATTACTGCCCCATTGATTTCGACAGCCATGTTGGGATGGATCTTCTGGGTCAGCGTACCCTTGGGACCCTTGACTGTGATAACGCCGTTCTCAAACTTGACTTCGACACCGGCGGGAATATTTATAGGTTTTCTTCCAATTCGAGACATGATCGCACCTCCTTACCAAATGAACGCGAGGACCTCGCCGCCGACGTGCTGCTTTCTCGCCTCACGGTCGGTCATAACGCCCTTGGAGGTCGAAATGATCGCGATACCAAGGCCCTTCATGACCTTGGGCATATCCTCAACATTGCTGTAAATACGCAGGCCGGGCTTGGAAACGCGTCTGAGACCCTGGATGACCGGAGTCTTGCCCTCAAGATACTTAAGGGTGACGGTGATGACGCCCTGCTTGCCGTCTTCCTCAACGGAAAAACCTTTGATATAACCCTCGTCCAAGAGAATCTGGCAGATAGCCTTCTTCATATTGGAAGCGGGGATCTGTACGGTATCGTGTTTAGCTGAATTAGCATTACGGATTCGTGTCAGTAAATCAGCTATTGTATCAGTAATTTGCATAACTTAAATCCTCCTTGCTTACCAGCTTGCTTTTTTAACACCCGGGATCTCGCCCTTGTAAGCGAGCTCACGGAAACAGATACGGCATACGCCAAACTTACGAAGGTAGGCGTGTGGTCTACCGCAGATCTTGCAACGTGAATATTCACGAGTAGAGAACTTTTGCTTTCTCTTCTGCTTGTTTTTCATAGCAGTCTTTGCCACAACAATCCCTCCTTACTTAGCGAACGGAGCGCCCATCAGAGAGAGCAGCTCACGCGCTTCTTCGTCGTTTGTCGCGGTGGTAACAAAGATGATATCCATGCCGCGTACCTTGTCAATCTTATCGTAGTCGATCTCAGGGAAGATCAGCTGCTCCTTGAGGCCCAGGGCATAGTTGCCGCGGCCGTCGAAGGAGTTGGGGTTGATACCTCTGAAGTCACGAACGCGGGGCAGAGCAACGTTGAAGAGTCTGTCGAGAAACTCATACATACGCTCGCCGCGGAGAGTGACCTTAGCGCCGATGGGCATGCCCTCACGGAGCTTGAAATTCGCGACCGACTTTCTCGCCTTGCAGATATGAGCCTTCTGGCCGGTGATCTGCGCGAGATCGGACAGGATCGCGTCCATCGCCTTGGCGTTGTCCTTGACTTCGCCGGCGCCTACGTTAACTACGATTTTGTCGAGCTTCGGGATCTGCATCACACTCTTGTAAGAGAATTTCTTCATCAGAGCAGGTGCAACTTCCTCAGCGTAAAACTTCTTAAGTCTTGCCATTCTTGAAATCCTCCTTACAGTGCTTCGCCGCACTTCTTGCAGATGCGGCCCTTTGTGCCGTCCTCATAGATCTTGTGACCTACGCGGGTAGCTTCCTTGCAGCGGGGGCAGATGACCTGAACCTTGGATGCGTACATAGCGCCCTCAGCCTGGATGATGCCGCCGGGCTCGCCCATTCGTCTGGGCTTGATGTGCTTCGAGACGATGTTGATCTTCTCGACGATGACCTTGCCCTCTTTGGGGGATACCGCGAGGACCTTACCCTTCTTGCCCTTATCCTTACCGCTTAATACGACTACGGTGTCACCGGTTTTAACATGAACTTTACTCATTTATGACACCTCCATTAAAGTACTTCCGGAGCGAGAGAGAGGATCTTCATGTAATCCTTATCACGAAGCTCTCTGGCTACCGGTCCGAAGATACGAGTACCACGCGGGTTCTTATCTTCCTTGATGATAACGGCTGCGTTCTCATCGAAGCGGATGTAGGTACCGTCGTCACGACGAACGCCCTTTGCGGAGCGAACGACGACAGCGCGGACAACATCGCCCTTCTTTACAACGCCGCCCGGTGTTGCTTTCTTGACCGAGGCAACGATAACATCGCCGATATTGGCGTATCTTCTCCTGGTTCCGCCGAGTACACGAATGCACATAAGTTCCTTTGCGCCGGTGTTGTCGGCAACCTTGAGATAAGTTTGCTGTTGAATCATATCATTTTCTCCTTATCTGAACTTATTTCGCTTTCTCTACGATCTCGACGAGTCTCCATCTCTTATCCTTGGAGAGGGGACGGGTCTCCATGACCTTTACGCGGTCGCCTACATGCGCCTCGTTGTTCTCATCATGAGCCTTGAGGTTGTAGGTGCGCTTGATGACCTTGTTGTACAGCTTGTGCTTGACGCTATCCTCGATAGCAACAACGATGGTCTTATCCATCTTGTCGGACTTGACGCGGCCGATCATGGTCTTTCTCATATTTCTGTCGCTCATTGTTCTACCTCCTTATGCTTCCTTGTCAGAGAGCTCACGCATAACGGTAGAAACGCGGGCGATATCTCTCTTTACAGCGGTGATACGCATCGGGTTTTCGAGCTGGTTGATAGCAAGCTGGAAACGAAGGTTGAAAAGCTCTTCCTTGAGGTCCTTAAGCTTGAGCTGAAGCTCTTCTTCTGTTAATTCACGTAATTCCTTAGCAGTCATGCTTTAAACCTCCTCATCCTTTTTTACAAACTTGCACTTGATAGGCAGCTTGGCAGCGGCAAGGCGCATCGCTTCACGAGCGGTCTCCTCCGGAACACCGGCGATCTCGAACATGACTCTGTCGGGCTTGACGACTGCTACCCAATACTCGGGTGAACCTTTACCGGAACCCATTCGGGTCTCAGCAGGCTTTGCTGTAACCGGCTTATCGGGGAAGATCTTGATCCAAACCTTACCGAATCTCTTGCAGTAACGGGTCATGGCGACACGGGCTGCCTCGATCTGGTTGGAAGTGATCCATGCAGGCTCTAATGCCTGAAGACCGTACTCGCCGTAGGTTACCTTGTTACCGCGGAGTGCGCGGCCGGTCATTCTGCCTCTGTGAACTCTTCTGTACTTCACACGCTTAGGCATCAGCATTATTTTCTGCCTCCTTCCCTGTTATCTCTGCGGGGTCTTCTGTCTCTTCTCTCGCGTCTTTCTCTGCGCTGCTCGCTCCCCGCGTTGTCACGGAGAACCTCGCCGCGGTACAGCCATACCTTGACGCCGATCTTGCCGTAGGTGGTATTCGCCTCGGCGAAGCCGTAGTCGATGTCTGCACGCAGAGTCTGAAGCGGGATGGTACCCTCGTGGTACTGCTCGCTTCGTGCGATCTCAGCGCCGCCCAGACGACCGGAGCACTGGGTCTTGATACCCTTCGCGCCGAAACGCATCGCGCGGCCGATGGACTGCTTCATCGCACGACGGAAGGAGATTCTTCTCTCGAGCTGGGAAGCGATGGACTCGGCGACGAGCTGAGCGTTCAGGTCGGGGTTCTTGACCTCTACGATATTGATAGCAACGGGCTTGCCGAGCTTCTTCTCACACTGCTGACGGAGCTTCTCGATCTCAGCGCCGCCCTTACCGATGATCATACCGGGCTTTGCGCAGTGGATGTGAATGCGGACTTTCTTGCCGTCGCGCTCGATTTCGATCTTCGGGATGCCTGCGCCGTAGAGCTGCTTCTTCAGATCACGGCGGAGGTTGTAGTCCTCTACCAGTGTATCGCCGAAGTGCTTCTTGTCAGCGAACCAACGGGAATCCCAATCCTTGATGATACCTACACGTAAACCGTGCGGATTAACTTTCTGGCCCATAACTCTACCTCCTTATTCTCTTTCCTTGAGCACCAGGGTGATGTGCGAGGTCTTCTTGTCGATGCGGAAGGCTCTGCCCTGTGCGCGGGGACGGATACGCTTGAGTGTGGGGCCCTGACCTACGTGGCACTCAGCCACATAAAGACTAGCCACATCCATATCGTGGTTATTCTCGGCATTTGCCATAGCGGACTTGAGCAGCTTCAACAGCGGCTCGCAAGCGGCCTTGGGAGTCTGCTCAAGAATCGCCTTCGCGAGCTTTACATCTTTACCTCTGATGAGGTTGAGAATGATGGAAACCTTGCGAGGTGAGATACGGACATAATTCAGATATGCCTTACTTTCCATTTCTCTGACTCTCCTTTGCCTTACTTACTTGTCTTGGAACCGGCGTGGCCGCGGAAGGTACGGGTCGGAGCAAACTCACCGAGCTTGTGACCTACCATATCCTCGGTAACATATACCGGAACGTGTTTTCTGCCGTCGTGAACAGCAAATGTGTGTCCTACAAACTGAGGGAAAATTGTCGAGGATCTAGACCATGTCTTTAAGATTCTCTTCTCGCCTGCGGCGTTCATTTCCTCTACCCTTTTGAGCAGCACAGGCTGAACAAAAGGTCCTTTTTTCGTACTTCTACTCATAAGTTAAGTTCCTTCCTTTCTGCCTTACTTGCTGTTTCTGCGTCTTACGATCAGTTTATCGGAAGCCTTGTTGGACTTTCTGGTCTTATAACCGAGAGCCGGCTTACCCCAGGGGGTTACAGGGCCGGGACGGCCGACAGGGGACTTACCCTCACCACCGCCGTGCGGGTGGTCGTTCGGGTTCATGACGGAACCGCGGACGGTCGGGCGGATACCCATGTTTCTCTTACGACCGGCTTTACCGATCTTGACGTTCTCATGATCGATGTTGCCGACCTGGCCGATGGTCGCCATGCAGGCGTCCGGGACGTTTCTCAGCTCGCCGGAGGGCAGTCTGAGCAGCGCCATGCCGTTTTCCTTAGCCATGAGCTGAGCCATGTTGCCGGCAGCTCTGGCGAGCTGAGCGCCGCGGCCGGGATAAAGCTCAACGTTGTGGACAAAGGTACCGGTGGGGATGTTGATCAGGGGCAGTGCGTTACCGGGCTTGATATCAGCGGCAGCGCCGGCGACAACCTTGTCGCCGACCTTCAGACCCTGGGGCGCGATGATGTACGCCTTCTCGCCGTCGGTATACTCAACCAGAGCGATGAACGCCGAACGGTTCGGATCATACTCGAGGGTCTTTACAGTGCCTTCAACATCAAATTTCTGTCTCTTGAAATCAATAATACGGTATTTTCTTCTGTTGCCGCCGCCTCTGTGACGAACTGTGATGCGACCGTAGCTGTTACGACCGGAGTTCTTCTTGAGCGGTTCGAGCAAGCTCTTTTCGGGAGCGACTTTTGAGAGTCCGGAGAAATCCGTAACCGACATATTACGACGAGCGTTGGTAGTCGGCTTATAAACTTTAATAGCCATAGTTTTCACTCTCCTCATGATGGCTTTGCGGGATGATGGCACATCCCATACATTCATGCCTGTGATTGTAAATATTGTAAAAGTTTCGGTGCGCTTTGCTTTTTGATGAAACATTCAACAGTATCGGGTGCGGGTGTCCCGCCCTTCACTATTCATCATTCATTGTTCATTGTGAGCGAAGCGAACACAGGCTTACATCATGCCTTCAAAAAATTCAATGGATTTGCTGTCAGCGGTCAGCTGAACATAAGCTTTCTTCCAGGAGCGGGTGTAGCCCTCGAAGCGGCCCTGACGTCTCATCTGGCCTCTTACATGGACGGTGTTGACCTTCTCGACCTTTACCTTGAAGAGTTCCTCAACAGCGCGGGCGATGTCGATCTTGGTGGCGTTCTTCGCGACCTCGAAGACATACTTCTTCGCTGTGATCTCCTGCATCGCCTTCTCGGTGATGATGGGGCGAATTACGATATCCTGAGCAATCATGCGTATACCTCCTCGATCTTAGTCAGCGCGTCCTTAGCGATGATCAGCTTGTCAGCGTTCAGGATGTCATAGACATTCAGCTCGTTGACCTGAGCGGTCTTGACGCCGGCGATATTGCGAGCGGACTTGATGACCTTCTCGTCGACCTCGGGCAGAACGATCAGCGCCTTGCGCTCGGAGCCGACGGCTGTGAGCATAGCGGCGATCTTCGCGGTCTTGATCTCATCCAGAGCGATGCTGTCGATGACGATGATCTCGTCGGACTGAGCCTTGGTGGAGAACGCGGACTTCATCGCGAGTCTTCTGACCTTCTTGTTAACGGAGAAACGGTAATCGCGGGGCTTCGGAGCAAATACTATACCGCCGTGGTACCACTGGGGAGCGCGTGTCGAACCCTGACGGGCGCGACCGGTACCCTTCTGTCTCCAGGGCTTTCTGCCGCCGCCGGAAACCTCGGAACGGGTGAGAGCTGACTGTGTGCCCTGACGCTGGTTCGCAAGATAGCTTACGACCATCTGGTGCATAACAGCAGCGTTCGGCTCGATACCGAAAATAGAATCGGCAAGGTCTACAGAAGAAACCTTCTTGCCCTGCATATCAACTACCTGTACATTAGGCATATTATTTCCTCCTTCCTTAAGCCTTTA
This sequence comes from Ruminococcus sp., assembly GCA_017446165.1. Classification (GTDB taxonomy): domain Bacteria; phylum Bacillota; class Clostridia; order Oscillospirales; family Acutalibacteraceae; genus Ruminococcoides. The sequence continues at coordinate 19,686 of JAFSRK010000091.1, read as the reverse complement.
CGCTGTCTTTGACGACAACGTAACCGCCGTTAGGACCGGGAACAGCGCCCTTGATAGCAAGGAGATTGTTCTCTGCGTCGATCTTTACAACGGTCAAATTCTGGACGGTAACCTTCTCGGCGCCGAGGTGACCCGCCATCTTCTTGCCCTTCCATACTCTGGAGGGAGAGGAGCAGGCGCCCATGGAGCCGCCGTGACGTGCTACAGGACCGGAGCCGTGGGTCTCTTTCAGGCGACCGAAGTTCCAGCGCTTGATAACGCCGGCGTAGCCCTTACCCTTGCTCTTACCGGTAACGTCGACCTTGTTACCTGTTTCAAATACGTCTGCTTTGATGACCTGACCCAGCTCGTAAGCGGAGCAGTCGTCAAATCTGAATTCCTTGAGAATTCTCTTGGGAGCTACGTCAGCCTTCTTGAAGTGGCCCTGGAGGGGCTTTGTGACGTGCTTCGGCTTGATATCGCCGAAACCCATCTGGACAGCTGTGTAGCCATCGGTCTCGACGGTCTTGAGCTGGGATACAACGCAAGGACCCGCCTCGACTACGGTTACGGGAACAACTTTTCCCTTCTCGTCGAAGATCTGTGTCATACCGATCTTCTTGCCGATTAATGCTTTCTGCATTCTTTTATATCCTCCTTTTAGGTTATTGGTCGGCTCTCGCCGACATGACCCTGTCTGCGTGGTAGGTTGGGAATGATAAACTACAATGATTCTATCCTATATATAATGTATAGAGTAACTTCATACATCTTCGGCGAGGACTTGCTCCCCGCCCTACAGAATAGGGATCCTTATAATTTAATTTCAATCTCAACGCCGGCAGGGAGCTCTAAGCTCATAAGAGCCTCGACTGTCTTGTTGGACGGTCTTAAGATGTCGATAAGACGCTTGTGAGTTCTCATCTCGAACTGCTCGCGGCTGTCCTTATACTTGTGAACAGCACGAAGGATCGTAACTACCTGCTTCTCGGTCGGGAGCGGGACGGGACCCGAAACTCTCGCGCCGGTGCGCTTTGCGGTAGCGACGATTCGCTCAGCGGACTGATCAACCAGCTGGTGATCATAACCCTTTAATCTTATCCTGATTTTTTCCTTGACTGCCATATCTTCGCCTCCTAATCAAATTGGTTGGGCGCGACATTTCATCCGAACTTTTTAAACACTCGTCCGGGTGTTCCCAGCCCCTCCGTTAAAAAAGCCGATAGCCGAAAATCGGCAACCGGAAACAGAGTAAGCGCAGGACGGCATAGCAACCCCAATGCCGCAAAAAGCTCAAACTATTCTTTCGCCCGGTTTAAAATCGGACATACTCCACGGAAAAACCAACGCTGTGCGTTGCAACCTCCCGCTTCATCGCATATCAGTGTGCAGTCACGCAAGTGTGATTATATACTAAAAGTGCAATAATTGCAAGAAAACTACCAAAAATACCGCTGTAGAAATATCACGAAGTTTTCTGTCGACTTTTATGCAATCTGCACAACCACGCAATATCTTGTGCCATGTGCGCCGCTCAACACTATTCACCGCAGCGCAGGGAGGACAAATGTCCTCCCTGCCGACCAATATACATTATATATGTTACTTATTTATAATACTTCACCGCCGCCTCGAACATATGGATATCGTAGTTACCGGGGACGTTCTTGTACAGACCTCTGCCCACGCGCTCTGAGTGGCCCATCTTGCCGAAGACTCTGCCGTCGGGAGAGGTGATACCCTCGATCGCGTAGCAGGAGTTGTTCGGATTGAAGTGGACGTCGGTGGTCGCGTTGCCGGAGAGATCGACGTACTGGGTCGCGATCTGGCCGTTTTCGGCAAGCTTTCGGATCAGTTCGTCGCTCGCTAAGAAGCGTCCCTCGCCGTGCGAGATCGGCACGGTATAGACGTCGCCGACGTTCGTCAGGCTCAGCCACGGGCTCTTGTTGGAAGCCACGCGGGTGCGGACGATGCGGCTCTGGTGGCGCGCGATGGTGTTGTAGGTCAGGGTCGGACAGTTCTCGTCGGTGTCGATGATCTTACCGTAGGGTACCAGACCCAGCTTGATCAGCGCCTGGAAGCCGTTGCAGATACCGCACATCAGACCGTCGCGGTTGTCGAGCAGATCGGCAACGCCCTCCTTAATTGCGGCGTTGCGGAAGAACGCGGTGATGAACTTGCCCGAGCCGTCAGGCTCATCGCCGCCGGAGAATCCGCCGGGGATAAAGACCATCTGCGTGGTTTTCAGCTCCTCGGCAAACTTCTCGACGCTTCGGCGGATACCGTCGGCTGTCAGGTTATTGATCACGATGATCTCAGGCTGTGCGCCGGCGTCGGCGACCGCCTTCGCGGAATCGTACTCGCAGTTGGTTCCCGGGAACGCAGGGATCAGCACCTTGGGCTTCGCGACCTTGATCGCGGGCGACGGATAGGAGGTCGCCTTGTAGCTGAAGTTCTCAACGGGAGCCTTTGTATCCGGAATATTGCAGGAATAGACGCCTTCGAGCTTGTCCTCGTAATCGCCGAGGATCTCGCCGACGGATACGGACTCGCCGCCGAGGGTGAACTTGCCGTCATCGGTGACCTCACCGATGGTGACTGCGCCGTCGATATTGCCGTCGACCTCGAGGATAAACGCGCCGTAGGAATAGCCAAAGAGCTGATCGAGCGCGACGCCGTCGGCGAATTTGAAGCCGAAGCCGTTGCCAAAGGACATTTTCATGACCGCTTCGGCGATACCGCCGAGGGTCGGGGTGTAAGCGGCATAGACCTTGCCCTCACGCATCAGCTCAGTGACTCTACTATATATGTTTAAGAGAGAATTGGTGTCGGGCAGGCGGTCATCGCCGTAATCGGGCATAATCAGCACCGCCTTGTGACCTGCCGCCTTGAACTCGGGAGAAATGATGCTGTCGAGCTTATCGGTGGTCACGGCAAAGGATACCAGTGTCGGCGGGACGTCGAGCTTCTCGAAGCTGCCGCTCATGCTGTCCTTGCCGCCGATGGAGCCGATACCGAGGTTCATCTGCGCCTTGAACGCGCCGAGCAGCGCCGCAAGGGGCTTGCCCCAGCGTTTGCCGTCCGTGCCGGGCTTCTCGAAATACTCCTGGAAGGTCAGGTAGACATCCTCGAAGGACGCGCCGGAGGCGATCAGCTTGCTGACAGACTCGATGACCGCCAGATAAGCGCCGTGGTAGGGGCTTTTTTCGGTGATCAGCGGGTTATAGCCCCACGACATCAGGGATACGGTGTCGGTGTGCTGTTTCTCGACGGACACCTTCTGCACCATCGCCTGGATCGGGGTGAGCTGGTTCTTGCCGCCGAAGGGCATCAGCACGGTACCTGCGCCGATGGTAGAGTCAAAGCGTTCGGAGAGTCCGCGCTTTGAACAGATATTCAAGTCGGAGGCGATCTGCTTCATGTTCTCGGCAAAACCGCCTGTGACCGTTTTTTCATAGCTTTCGGGAGCGGCAGGAGTCACGTCGATGTGCTTCTCCGCACCGTTCGTGTTCAGAAACTCGCGGCTGATGTCCACGATCTTTGCACCGTTCCATGTCATGGTCAGGCGGGGATCGGCTTTCACGACAGCCACGGGACAGGCGTTGAGGTTCTCTTCACCGGCGAGGGCTAAGAACGCGTCGACGTTCTCAGGCTCGACAACGACCGCCATGCGCTCCTGACTCTCGGAGATCGCGAGTTCGGTACCGTCAAGGCCCTCATACTTCTTGGGAACCGCGTTGAGGTCGATATCCAGACCGTCGGCAAGCTCGCCGATCGCGACGGATACGCCGCCTGCGCCGAAGTCGTTACAGCGCTTGATCATGCGGCAGGCATCCTTGCGGCGGAACAGTCGCTGGAGCTTTCGCTCCTCGGGGGCGTTACCCTTCTGCACCTCTGCGCCGCAGGTCTCGACCGAATGGGCGTTGTGCGCTTTGGAGGAGCCTGTCGCGCCGCCGATGCCGTCGCGTCCAGTCGCGCCGCCCAAAAGGATGACGACGTCACCGGGAGCGGGGACTTCTCTGCGGACGTTCTCTGCGGGAGCGGCAGCGATGACCGCGCCGATCTCCATGCGCTTCGCGGCATAGCCGGGGTGGTAGATCTCGTCGACGATGCCGGTCGAGAGCCCAATCTGGTTGCCGTAGGAGCTGTAGCCCGCCGCAGCGGTAGTGACGATCTTTCGCTGGGGCAGCTTGCCCTCTATGGTCTCGGATACGGGTACGGTCGGATCAGCCGCGCCGGTCACGCGCATCGCGCCGTAGACATAGGAACGACCGGACAGCGGATCTCGGATCGCGCCGCCGATACAGGTCGCCGCGCCGCCGAAGGGTTCGATCTCGGTCGGATGGTTGTGGGTCTCGTTTTTGAACAGCAACAGCCACGGCTCGGTCTTTCCGTCGACGTCGACGTCGATCTTGACCGTGCAGGCGTTGATCTCTTCGCTCTCGTCGAGCTTATCGAGCTTGCCGTTCTTTCTCAGATATTTCACCGCGATGGTCGCAAGATCCATCAGGCAGATCGGCTTGGTTCTGCCGAGCTCCTTGCGGACGGCAATATAGTCGTCATAGGCTTTCTGCAACAGTTCATCCTCGAACTTCGCGTTGTCGATGACCGTCAGGAAGGTGGTGTGACGGCAGTGATCCGACCAATAGGTGTCGATCATGCGGATCTCGGTGATGGTCGGGTCGCGGTGTTCGCTCCGGAAATACTTCTGACAAAACTTGATGTCGTCAAGATCCATCGCGAGTCCCATCTCGTCCACAAAGGCGCTCAGTCCCGCCTCGTCGAGTGCGTTAAAGCCCTCGAGGGTGCGGACGGTGGTGGGGATATCGTAATCGGTCTTGAGGGTCGCGGGCAGCTCAAGGGACGCCTCACGCGCCTCGACCGGGTTGATGACATATTTCTTGATCTCAGCGATCTCGCTGTCGGAGAGATCGCCGTAGAGCGCATAAACCTTTGCCGAACGGATCAGCGGACGCTCGCCCTGAGAGATGATCTGGATACACTGGGCGGCGGAATCCGCTCGCTGATCGAACTGACCGGGCAGGAATTCGACGGCAAATACCGTCGCTCCGGAGAGATCGACCTCGGGCATCGCGACATCGAGCTGCGGCTCGGAGAATACCGCGCCGACAGCATAGTCGAACAGCTCCTTGTCCATGTTCTCCGCATCATAGCGGTTGATCACGCGCACATCGCTCAGCGCCGTGATCGACAGCAGGTTATTGATATCGGAGAGGAGCGCTTTTGCCTCATTCTGCAGACCGTCGCGCTTCTCCACATAAATTCTGTATACCATTAAACTTCAGCCTCCATCGCTCTTTTGCCGATATCGCGGCGGTAAAAGGCGTTGTCAAAATGAATCTTCTCCACCATCGCGTAGGAATCCTTGATCGCGTCGCCGAGAGTATCGGAGATCGCGGTAACGCCGAGGACGCGTCCGCCGGAGGTGAGGAGCTTTCCGTCCTTCAAAGCGGCGCCGGCGACATATACCTTGTCGCTGATCTCGGCGGGAATGGTGATCTCAAAGCCCTTGGCGTACTTCACGGGGTAGCCCTCGCTCGCCATGATGACGCATGCTGCGTGCTTGTCATAGAATTCGACGGGAGTATCGGCAAGCCTGCCCTCGGTGACCGCCTGCATGACGGTGAACAGGTCGGATTTCAACAGCGGCAGGACGACCTGGGTCTCGGGATCGCCGAAGCGGCAGTTGTATTCGATGACCTTTACGCCGTTTTTCGTGATCATCAGCCCGAAGTACAGACAGCCCTTGAAGGGTCTGCCCTCGGCTTTCATCGCGCGGATGGTGGGCAGGAAGATATTGTTCATGCACTCGTCGGCAACCGCGGGAGTGTAGTAGGGGTTCGGAGCGACCGTACCCATGCCGCCGGTGTTGAGTCCGGTGTCGTTGTCGCCGGCACGCTTGTGATCCATCGACGAGATCATCGGCACGACCGTCTCTCCGTCGGTGAAGCTCAGCACACTGACCTCGGGACCCTCGAGGAATTCTTCGATGACGATCTGATCGCCGCTCTTGCCGAACTGCTTGTCCTGCATGATCGAGATGACAGCCGCTTTTGCTTTCTCGCGGGTGTCGGCGATAATGACGCCCTTGCCGAGCGCCAGTCCGTCCGCCTTGATGACGGTCGGGATCGGCGCGGTCTCGAGATATGCCAGCGCCTTGTCGGCGTCGTCAAAGACTTCGTACGCCGCGGTGGGGATGCCGTATTTCTTCATCAGGTTCTTCGAAAAGACCTTGCTGCCCTCGATGATGGCGGCGTTCTTACGCGGTCCGAAGCAGGGAATGCCCTTTTCTTCAAGCGCGTCGACACAGCCGAGTACCAGCGGATCGTCGGGTGCGACGACGGCATAGTCGATCGCGTTATCGTCGGCAAATTTCACGATGCCGTCGATATCCGTCGCGCCGATCGCGACGCACTCAGCATCGGCGGCGATACCGCCGTTACCGGGCAGGGCGTAGATCTTCTCGATGGTCTGATTCTCTTTCAGTTTCTTGATGATGGCGTGCTCGCGTCCGCCGCCGCCAACGACCATGATATTCATGTTTGTACTCCTCTTATTCAAATCATTGAATCGGGGTTAACGGATATCGGATAACAGATAACGGTGAAGGGAGGGCTTTGCCCTCACCCATTTGTATATACAATTCGAAAACGCATCAGCGTTTCCCTCAGCCGTTAACCGTTAACCATTAACCGTTATCCGATCAGTGGTGGAACAATCTCATGCCGGTGAACGCCATGACCATATCGTGCTTGTCACAGCACTCGATGACCAGATCGTCACGGATGGAGCCGCCGGGTTCGGCGATGAACTTGACGCCGCTTCTGAAGGCGCGCTCGATGTTGTCGAAGAACGGGAAGAATGCGTCCGAACCGAGAGCGACATCCTCACAGGTGTCGAGGTAGGCGCGCTGTTCGGCGTCGGTGAAAGGCTCGGGCTGCTCGGTGAAGTAGCGCTGCCATACGCCGTCGGCGGTGACGTCCTCTTCGTTCTTATTGATATAGCCGTCGATGACGTTGTCGCGGTCGGGACGACGGATATCGTCGCGGAACGGCAGGTTCAGAACCTTGTCCGCCTGGCGGAGGAACCATGTATCCGCCTTGGTACCCGCGAGACGGGTGCAGTGGATACGGCTCTGCTGACCGGCGCCGACGCCGATCGCCTGACCGTCGACCGCATAGCAGACGGAGTTGGACTGGGTGTATTTCAGGGTGATGAGCGCGATGATCAGGTCACGGGCGGCGCTGTCGGGCAGCTCCTTGTTCTTGGTGACGAGATTCGAGAGCAGCTCTCTGTTGATCTCAAAGTTGTTTCTGCCCTGCTCAAAGGTGATGCCGTAGACCTGCTTATGCTCGACCGGGTCGGGAACGTAGTTGGGGTCGATCTGAACGATGTTATAGCCGCCCTTGCGCTTACTTTTCAGGATCTCGAGCGCCTCCGGCTCATAACCGGGAGCGATGATGCCGTCGGATACCTCGCGCTGGATCATCTTCGCGGTGGTCACGTCACAGACGTCGGACAGCGCGACCCAGTCGCCGAAGGAACACATGCGGTCGGTGCCGCGTGCGCGGGCATAGGCACAGGCGAGGGGGCTGTCGTCAAGACCCTCGATATCGTCGACAAAGCAAGCCTTCTTGAGCTTATCGGAGAGCGGGATGCCGACCGCCGCGGAGGTGGGGCTGACATGCTTGAAGGAGGTGACGGCGGGCATGCCGAGCGCCTCTTTCAGCTCCTTGACGAGCTGCCAGGAGTTGAACGCGTCGAGGAAGTTGATATAGCCGGGTCTGCCGTTGAGGATCTCGATGGGCAGATCGGAGCCGTCGTGCATAAAGATCTTTGCGGGTTTCTGGTTGGGGTTACAACCGTATTTAAGTTCAAATTCTTTCATGATATTCTCTCCTTGTGTTGTAGGACGGCCAATGCTCGTCCCTAAGCGTTCTTTTACTGATTCTTATTGACTAAACGGTTTTCGACGTCGCCGGTTTTGAGGTCGATATAGCGGACATAGAGCGAGATCTTGTTGTCCTCATCGAGAGCGTTCCACAGCTTCTCGGTGAATTCGTCGATGCTGTCGGGGATCGCGACTCTCTCAGGCTCGCCCTGGAAGGTCGGGATCGGGTTGCCGTCACAGACATAGGTGTGGATGAAGTGACCCAGCCCTGCCTTCGAGGGATAATCAAAGCCGTAGCGCGCACAGTCGGAACCCTCGGGATCGATGGATTTCAAGATGCTCATGCTGTAGGTGAAATCACCCTCGTCAAAGGTCAGCATACCGCTGATGCGGGGGGTGAGGTTCGGCGCGTCAGGCTCGAACTCGCGAGTGGACAGCGCCTTGTGGAAGCCGATTCCGCTCTCCATGCCGTCGTAGATGGTGTCGGTCTGGTCGCCGTTGGTGACGATCAGGTTGTTCTCATATTCGCGGATCGCCGCATAGATGATCAGGCTGGGATCCTCAACCTTTGACGCGTCAAAAGGCTCGGTGTAGACCGCGCCGTCACGCTCGGTAAAGATGCGGTTGCGGGAGTTCGCGGAGCGACCCATGATGAAGTAGGCGGTCGCCGCCTTCGTGCCGTCGGCAGTCTTGCCGATGACGATGCCTCTGCCGACGTAGGAGTTGCCTTCGATCAGCTCGGCGATGTCGTTGATTTTGTAAATGTTCATGATACCTTTCCCCTTTTATGTTAATAGGAACGCTGTAAGCGTTGCGGCGGGAGCAAGCCCCCGCCCTGCATTTAAATGATTTCGGCGCTGATTTTTTCCACTGCTCGCGGCAGGATGATCCATTCCGCCTCTTCCATGACGCGGCGCTGGAGTACCTCCGGCGTGTCGCCGTCCATGACCTCGACCGCCTTCTGGGCGATGATCTCGCCGCCATCGGGAATCTCGTTGACAAAGTGAACGGTCGCGCCGGTCACCTTCACGCCCTTTTCGAGCGCCGCCTCATGGACTCTCAGCCCATAGTAGCCCTTGCCGCAGAAAGAAGGAATCAGCGCCGGATGGACGTTGATGATCCTTCTCGGATAACGCGAGGTGAAGTCGGCGGACAAAATCGACATGAAGCCCGCGAGGACGATCAGATCGATCGCGTTTTCTTCAAGCGCATTCACGACAGCCACCTCGAACGCGGCTTGACTTTTTAATTCTTTTTTTGAAATATATATTCCTTTGATACCGGCTTTCGCGGCGCGGGTCAGCGCGTAAGAGTCCTTATTGTTCGAGATGACGAGGACAACTTCGCCGCTGTGGATGATACCGCTTTGCTGGGCGTCCAGTATCGCCTGGAGATTCGTACCGCCGCCGGATACCAGCACGGCGATGCGCGCTTTGTCCTTTAGCATAGCCGGATCTTCTCCCCTGCTTCAACGATCTCACCGATGATGTAGGCGTCCTCACCGTTATCCTTGAGGATCGCAAGCGCTTTCTCAGCCTCATCGGCGGGGACGACGATGCTCATGCCGACGCCCATGTTGAAGGTGTTGAACATATCGTGTTCGCTGATGCCGCCCTTTTCCTGAATGAGCTTGAAGATCGGCAGGATACGCACGGCGTCCTTGTTGATCTTCGCGCACAGACCGTCGGGAATCGAGCGCGGGATGTTCTCATAGAAGCCGCCGCCGGTGATGTGGGAGATGCCCTTGACATGCACCTGATCGAGGAGCGCCAGCACGGGCTTGACGTAGATCTTGGTCGGGGTGAGCAGGGTCTCGCCCACGCTCTTGCCGCCGAGTTCGTCGAGCGGCGTTTTGATATCGGCGTTCTCGACGTCGAACACCTTGCGCACCAGCGAGAAGCCGTTACTGTGAACGCCGCTGGAGGGCAGAGCGATCACAACGTCGCCGACAGCCATTTTTGTATTGTCGATGATCTTCGCTTTGTCGACAACGCCGGTGCTGTAACCCGCGAGATCGTACTCGTCCTCGGGATAGAAGCCGGGCATCTCAGCAGTCTCGCCGCCAATCAGCGCAGCGCCCGATTGGACACAGCCCTCGGCAACGCCCTTGACGATGTCGGCGATGCGCTCGGGAACGTTCTTGCCGCAAGCGATGTAATCGAGAAAGACGAGCGGCTTTGCGCCGACACAGACGATGTCGTTCACGCACATAGCGACGCAGTCGATGCCGACGGTGTCATGCTTGTCCATCAGAAATGCAAGCTTCAGCTTTGTACCGACGCCGTCGGTGCCGCTGACCAGAACGGGCTTTGTCATCCCCTCAAGGTCAAGCTCAAAAAGACCGCCGAAGCCGCCGACGTCGGAACAGACGCCCTTGGTCGCTGTGCGGGCGACGTGCTGTTTCATCAGCTCGACCGCCTTGTAGCCTGCAGTGATATCCACACCCGCCGCAGCGTAGGCGTCGGATCTTGAATTTTGTATCATGTAATCTGCCTTTCTGCTCATTTCATAGAGCATTCATATGAAATAATCTGTATGTAATGACTCTTGCCCCGCCGTTGATGCTGTTAAGTAACACAAAAGCTTTTCAATAGGCAGAGAAAAAACGCGCGCGTTATTCCTCTCCGTCCCAGCAATAGGTGCAAAGGTCGCTTTTATCCATGCCGATGGCTTTGATAATTCCTTCGAGCGACTGGAAGTCGAGCGAGGCAAACTTCAGCTTCTCACAGATGGTTTTCCTGAGATTCTTGCCGCGCTCGGTCGAGCCGTCGGAGTATTCTTTGATGTGATTGAAGCCCTCTTCGCCCTCAAGCTCCATGATCACCCGACGGGCGATCAGCTCCATGTCGGAGGTGGAACGCGAGAAGTTGAGGTACTTACAGCCGTACATGATCGGCGGACATGCGGAGCGCATATGGACGCTCTTTGCGCCGTTTTCATAGAGAAACTCGACGGTTTCTCTCAGCTGTGTGCCGCGGACGATACTGTCGTCGACGAACAAGAGGTTCTTGTCCTTGATCAGATCATAGACCGGGATCTGCTTCATCTTTGCGATCTTATTGCGGTCGGTCTGGCGCGCAGGCATGAACGAGCGCGACCATGTCGGCGTGTACTTGATGAACGCGCGGGCAAAGGGCTTGCCGCTGCGGTTGGCGTAGCCGATCGCGTGGGGCGTGCCGGAATCGGGAACGCCGCCGACGTAGTCGATGTCGAGTTCGCCGAGGTTCTCCTTGTCGTTGTCCGCCATAATGCGACCGTTGATATAGCGCATCGCCTCGACGTTCACGCCCTCATAGGTCGAGGTCGGATAGCCGTAGTAGCTCCAAAGGAAGGAGCAGACGCGCTTTTTCTTCAGCGGCTCGCGGACAGTGGTACAGCTCTCGGGGGTGAGGATGACGATCTCACCGGGGCCGAGCTCCTTGTAGTCCTCGAAGCCGAGCTTCTGGTACGCAAAGTTCTCGAAGGACACCGCGAAGGCGTTCTCGCTCTTTCCGATGACGACAGGCAGACGACCGACCTTGTCACGGGCGGTGATGATGGAGCCGTCCTCGCGCAGAATCAGCACCGAGGCGGTGCCTTCGATGACGTCCTGAGCGAACTTGATGCCCTCGACGAAATCGCCCTTCTGGTCGATGAGCGCGGCGAGCAGCTCGGTGGAGTTGATCTTGCCGCCTGTCATCGCGTCAAAGTGACCGCACGAATTTTCAAAATACTTGTCGATCAGCTCATCGGCGTTGTTGATGATGCCGACGTTGCAGATCGCGTAGGTCCCAAGGTGCGAACGGATCAGCATCGGCTGGGGATCGCTGTCGGAGATCACGCCGATGACCGACGTACCCGTCATCTCTGTAAAAATGTGTCTGAACTTGGTTCTAAACGGCGCGTTCTCGATATTGTGGATCTTGCGCTGCAGTCCGATCTCAGGGTCATATGCCGCGAGTCCTCCGCGGCGGGTTCCGAGGTGTGAATGATAATCGACGCCGAAGTATACATCCATCATGCAGTCTTCGTGCGAGGTTATCCCGAAAAAGCCTCCCATGTTTTCCTCCCAAATATCCGTTGTGTAGGGGCGGGTCCTGACCCGCACGTTCGTACCGCCCAAGCGGTACGAGATCGTTCCGACGCTGCATTAATCCTGCACGTCGGACATCATTGTAGAATTCCCGACTTGCCAACGATCATATGATCGTCGGTCGGGAGGGTCAAGACCCTCCCCTACAGTTTGTCGGCAATTCTTCTGTCTTTTTCCAATACCGCCGCGGCGTCAGCCTTGCGCTTTTCGTCGAGCTTCTCGGCGAGCGCCTTGTCCTCGACGGCGATGATCTGAGCCGCAAGCAGCGCGGCGTTCGCGCCGCCGTTCAGGGCGACGGTCGCTACCGGGATACCGGTCGGCATCTGAATGGTCGCGAGCAGAGCGTCCATGCCGTCGACAGCGCCGCCCTTACAGGGTACGCCGATCACAGGCAGGGTGGTGTTCGCCGCCAGCGCTCCCGCGAGGTGAGCCGCCATGCCTGCAAAGGCGATGATCGCACCGAAGCCGTTCTCGCGAGCGAAAAGGGCAAAATCACGCGCCTCGACCGGTGTGCGGTGAGCCGAATATACATGTGCTTCAAAGGGGATCCCGAGGGTCGTCAGCATGTCGGACGCCTTCTTCGCGATCGGCAGATCGCTGTCGGAACCCATGATAATCGCAACTTTTTTCATTGCTTCCTCCATCATCGGCGGGTGACCGCCGGTCGCCCCTACATAACCGATTTGTGATTCTTATTTCATCGCGGAGCTTTTATCCTTCTGGATAACGTCGTGAGCGCCGCCCTCGACGATCGAGGTCGCGGAGACCAGCGTGAGCTTCGCTTTCTGCTGTAATTCGCGGATGGTCAGCGCGCCGCAGTTGCACATAGTGGATTTGACCTTGGACAGAGACAGCGCAACGTTGTCCTTCAACGGACCTGCGTACGGTACGAGCGAATCGACGCCCTCCTCGAAGCTGAGCTTCTTGTCGCCGCCGAGGTCATAGCGCTGCCAGTTGCGCGCTCTCTGAGAACCCTCGCCCCAGTATTCTTTGTAGTAGGTGCCGTTGATACTGACCTTGTTGGACGGGCTTTCGTCAAAGCGGGCAAAGTATCTGCCGAGCATGATGAAGTCCGCGCCCATCGCGAGCGCCAGTGTGATATGGTGATCGTAGACGATGCCGCCGTCGGAACAGACGGGGATGTATACGCCGGTTTCTTCAAAGTACTTGTCGCGCTCCGCACAAACCTCAATCAGCGCGGTAGCCTGACCGCGACCGATACCCTTGGTCTCGCGGGTGATACAGATGGAGCCGCCGCCGATACCGACCTTGATGAAGTCAGCGCCGCAGTCCGCAAGATAGCGGAAGCCCTCGGCGTCGACGACGTTGCCCGCACCGACCTTGACGGAGTCGCCGTAATGCTCGCGGATCCAGTCGATGGTGAGCTTCTGCCACTCGGAAAAGCCCTCGGAAGAGTCAATGCACAGTACGTCCGCGCCCGCCTCGATCAGAGCGGGAACACGCTCGGCATAGTCGCGGGTGTTGATACCTGCACCGACGACATAACGCTTGTGGCTGTCGAGCAACTCGTTGGGGTTCGCCTTGTGGCTGTCGTAGTCCTTGCGGAATACGAAGTACAGGAACTTGCCGTCCTTGGTGATGACAGGCAGAGAATTGAGCTTGTGATCCCAGATGATATCGTTCGCCTCGGACAGTGTGATACCCTCATAGGCATAGATCAGCTTGTCGAAGGGGGTCATGAAGGTCTCGACCTTCTCTGATTTGTCCATGCGGCTGATGCGGTAGTCACGGCTGGTGACAACGCCCAGCAGCTTGCCCTCGGATGTGCCGTCCTCGGTGACGGCGAGGGTGGAGTGACCGGTGCGCTCGGTGATGGCGATCACGTCGGCGAGGGTCGCATCGGGACGGATGTTAGAGTCGCTCTTGACGAAGCCCGCCTTGTAGCTCTTGGCGCGCTTGACCATCGCCGCCTCGTCCTCAACGGACTGGGAGCCGTAGATGAAGCTCACGCCGCCCTGAGTCGCGAGAGCGACGGCGAGTCGGTCGCCGGATACCGCCTGCATAATAGCGGATACCAGGGGGATATTCATGGTGATCGCGGATTCCTCGCCCCTTTTGTACTTGACGAGGGGAGTTTTCAGCGTAACGTTCGCGGGGATGCACTCGCTGGACGAGTAGCCCGGGATCAACAGATATTCGTTAAAAGTATGAGCAGGTTCATTAATAAAGGTAGCCATTTAAATAATCCTCTCTTCCTTGGTTTCGCAATAGATACAGCGGTATACCTTGTTCTCTTTATCGGTCAGCTTGAACACATGGTCAAGCTCCTGTTCGGTGGTGGTGATACAGCGGGGATTCTTGCACCTGATGACATTCGTCAGCATCGCGGGCATCCGGATATTCATCTTCTCGGCAAGGATGCCGTTCTTGATGATGTTGACGGTCGCGTCGGGGTCGATGTAACCGATGACGTCGATGTTGACGGGGATATCGGCGTCGATCTTGATGATGTCCTTCTTCCCCATCTTCTTGCTGGTGACGTTCTTGATGATCGCGACGGAGCATTCCAGCTCGTCGAGCTTCAACAGCTCATAAAGCTTCATGCCCTTGCCGGCGGTGATGTGGTCGATCACGATGCCGTTCTGGATGGAATCGATATTCATATTCTGCCCGCCTCCTTCAAGAGCTTTAAGATCAGCGCCATGCGCATATATTTGCCGTTTAATACCTGCTTGAAGTAGCAGGCGCGGGGATCGTCGTCGATGGCGACGGAGATCTCGTTGACTCTGGGCAGCGGATGCATGATGCTCAGCGTAGGCTTCGCGTTTCTCAGCTTTTCGGGGGTGAGGATGTAGCTGTCCTTTAACCGCAGATAATCCTCTTCGTTGAAGAAGCGCTCGCGCTGGACGCGGGTCATATAGAGGATGTCGAGATCGGGCATCGCGCCCTCGAGATCGGTGGTTTGGATATAGGGGATGCGCTTTTTCTTCAGCACATCGCGCTTGACGTAACTCGGGACTTTTAACTCCTCAGGGGAAATCAAAACGAATTTGATATTATTGTAACGCGACATCGCGTTGATCAGCGAATGGACGGTTCTGCCGAACTTCAAATCGCCGCAGAGACCGATGGTCAGGTTATCGAAGCCGCCCTTCTCGCGGTGGATGGTCAGCAGATCGGCGAGCGTCTGGGTCGGATGACAGTGGCCGCCGTCGCCCGCGTTGATCACGGGGATCTTCGCCGCCCTCGCCGCGACCAGCGCTGCGCCCTCCTTCGGGTGACGCATGGCGATGATATCGGCATAGCAGGAAACGGTCTTGGCGGTATCGGCGACAGATTCGCCCTTCGCCGCAGATGACGCTCCCGCCGAGCTCATCGAGATGACATGACCGCCCAGCTCGTACATCGCCGCCTCGAAGCTCATCCTCGTGCGCGTGGACGGCTCAAAGAACAGTGTCGCGAGCTTCTTTCTCGCGCAGGCGTCCTGATATTTCTCGGGATTGTCGATGATATCGTTGGCAACGGCGATCAGCTCGTCCAGCTCCTGAACGCTCAGATCGAGTACGTCGATGACGGATCTCATGCCTGACCTCCGATCCAGCTTTCATCGGAGGGATTGTTGCGGAACTTGATCAGACGCTGAACGTCCTCGGGGCGGATATAGCCTTCCTCGGCGGCAACCTCGGCGATGACGTCGAAGTTGGTCAGGCTGATGTTTTTGACGTCGGCGGCAGCGAGTCGGTCAAGACCCTTCTGCATGCCGTAGGTGAAGATGGACACGATTCCCAGCACCTCGGCGCCCGCCTCGCGCAGGACGTCGACGACCTCAAGCACCGAGCCGCCTGTCGAGATCAGATCCTCGACGACGACGACCTTCTGTCCCTTCTCGAGTCTGCCCTCGATCTGGTTCTGTCTGCCGTGATCCTTGTGACCCGAGCGGACATAGCCCATCGGCAGACCCATCAGGTGAGCGGTGATCGCCGCGTGGGCAATACCGGCGGTGGAGGTACCCATCAGCACCTCGACGTCGGGATAGTTTTCCTTGATCAGCTCAGCGAGTCCGCTCTCAACGTCCATGCGGACATCGGGATCGCTGAGGGTGAGGCGGTTGTCACAGTAGACGGGGCTTTTGATACCGCTCGCCCATGTGAACGGCTCCTCGGGGCGGAAGAACACCGCCTTTATCTTCAATAAATCCTTTGCGATTTTAATATTCAGTTCCATGTTGTTCTCCTTTCTTAAGCCTTCCCTTTTAGGGGGAAGGTGTCGCCGAACGGCGACGGTTGAGGGGGAAGCCTTTTTTAATCCACAAATTCCTCAACACAGCGTCTGTACGCTGCTACAGGATCGTCCGCCTGAGTGATCGGGCGACCGACGACGATGTAATCCGAGCCGATCTCCTTCGCCGCGGCGGGAGTCATGACGCGCTTCTGGTCACCGATATCGCCGTCCGCAAAACGCACGCCCGGGGTAACGGTGAGGAAGTCTTTGCCGCAGATATCGTGAACCTTTCCGGCTTCGAGCGGTGAACAGACAACGCCGTCGAGACCGCTTTCTTCGGCGCACTTTGCGTAGTGCATGACGACCTTGTCGATCGGCTCGCGGATCAGAAGGTCGTTTTCCATCGACTCCTGATCGGTGGAGGTCAGCTGTGTGACCGCGATGAGCAGCGGACGCGTGCCGTCGGGACGGGTGAGTCCCTCGAGCGCCGCCTTCATCATATTCTTGGTACCGCCGGCGTGGAGGTTGGTGATGTCGACGTCGAGATTCGAGAGAACCGCCATCGCCTTCTTGACGGTGTTGGGGATATCGTGGAGCTTTAAGTCAAGGAAGATCTTGTGACCTCTCTTCTTGATCTCGCGCACGATCGCGGGACCCTCGGCGTAATACAGCTCCATGCCGATCTTGACGAACGGCTTTCTGTCCTCATGCTCAAACTTGTCGAGAAAATCGAAGGTAGCCTGTGCGCTCGAAAAGTCGCAGGCTACGATAACGTCTTTACCCATTCTTCACGCCTCCTATGATTTCACTTAACGTGTTGATTCCGTATTGCTCCATGACGGCAGGGAGGTTCTCAACGATCTCCTTACTCGCCGTAGGATTGACCAGATTCGCCGCGCCGACCTCGACCGCAGTCGCACCGGCGAGCATCATCTCGATGACGTCCTCGGCTGTACTCACGCCGCCCATTCCGACGACGGGGAGCTTCACCGCATGCGCCACCTGATAGACCATTCTCAGCGCCACCGGAAAGATCGCGGGACCTGAGAAACCGCCCATCGTGTTCGCGATGATTGGACGGCGGGATCTCAGATCGATCCGCATACCGAGCATCGTATTGATCAGGCTGATGCCGTCCGCGCCCGCGTCCTCGCACGCCCTCGCGATCGCGACGATATCCGTGACGTTGGGGCTTAATTTGACGATGACCGGCTTTGTCGTCACCGCCTTGACGGCTTTCGTCACCTGTGCGGCAGCCTCGGGCGAGGTGCCGAAGCTCATGCCGCCGCCGTGGACGTTCGGACAGCTGACGTTGACCTCCAGCCATCCGACCTGATCCTCTTTATCAAGCCGCTCACAGGTGTAGGCGTAATCCTCAACCGAGAATCCGCTGACATTCGCCATGACCGGCTTGTGAAATACTTTCTTTAGCTTCGGCAGTTCTTCTGCGATAACCTTGTCGACGCCCGGATTCTGGAGACCGACCGCGTTGATCATACCGGCGGTACATTCCGCGATGCGCGGGGTGGGGTTCCCGAAGCGGGGATCCTTTGTCGTTCCCTTGAACGAGAAGGTACCGAGGCAGTTGATATCATACAGCTCGGCGAACTCGTAGCCGTAACCGAAGGTTCCGGAGGCAGGGATCACAGGGTTATCGAGTTCGATGCCGCAGAGGTTCACGCTCAGGCTTCCCATAAGATCTCCTCCTTTCGCATGACGGGACCGTCCTTGCAGATACGCTTATAGCCGGTGACAGTCTTGCAGCTGCAGCCCATGCATGCGCCGAAGCCGCAACCCATGCGTTCCTCAAAGCTCATCTGACCCGAGGTAGTCGTCGCTCTGTAGACGGCTTTGAGCATCGGCTCGGGACCGCAGGTGTAGAAGTAGGTGTAGCTGTCGGGGAGCGCGTCCGTGACAAAGCCCTTGACGCCGTAGCTTCCGTCGACCGTGGTCACGGTGACGTCACAGCCGAGCGCCTTGAACTGAGCTTCGCCGAACACCTCGTCGGCAGTGTTGAAGCCGAGGACAACACTGACCCGCTTGCCCTGTGCGAGCAGGCGCTTTGCGAGCAGATAGAGCGGCGGTACGCCGACGCCGCCGCCGAGCAGGATCGGATGATCGCCCGACACGGTCAGGTCGTAACCGTTGCCCAGCCCCGTGAGGACCTGCAGCTTTTCGCCGACAGAAAGCGCGCTCATCGCTGCGGTCCCCTTGCCGACCACCTTGTAGATGATGGTCACAGCGGTATCACTGACGTCATACACGGAGATCGGTCGGCGCAGGTAGAAGCCCTCGAGGCGGATGTTGATGAATTCGCCGGGATTTCTGATCGCCGAGGTATCGCCCTCAAGCGTCATGCGATAAACGTTCTTCGCTATATTCTTGTTTTCGGTTATCGTAAAAATACTGTCTTTCATCATTTTTGCTTTCCGTGGTATCGTAGGGGCGGATGATGGCATCGACCCCTACATGGTTATGATCTTACTCCGCGTCGATGGTGGAGATCCTCTGGGTTGTTTCCTCGAGTACGTCAAGCAGTACGCGGACGGTGTCGAGCGAGGTGAAGATCGTCACGCCGTTCTCAACTGCCGTCTGACGGATCGCGGTACCATCCTCATAATGCACGCCCGACATGATCGCTCTCGTGTTGATGACGTAGCTGACGTAGCCTGCGCGGAGAGCGTCGAGAAGCTGGTTGGAACCCTCAGAGAGCTTGCGGAGCGTTCTGGTGCGAATGCCGTGATCGCGCATGGTCTTTGCGGTCAGGTCGGTCGCCTCGATGTTGAAGCCGAGGTCGTAGAAACGTCTGATCAGTGGGACGGCTTCTTCCTTGTCCTCGTCCGCGAGGGTGACGATGACGGTGCCGTAGTTTTGCACCTTGGTGCCTGCCGCGACGAGCGCCTTGTACATCGCTCTCGACAGGCTCTTGTCATAGCCGATCGCTTCGCCGGTGGACTTCATCTCAGGGCTGAGGTAAGCGTCGAGACCCTTGATCTTCCGGAACGAGAATACCGGAACCTTGACGTAATAGCGCTTCTTCTCTTCCGGATAAAGCTGGAAGATGCCCTGCTCCTTTAAGGACTTTCCGAGGATGACCTCGGTCGCGATATCCGCGAGGGAGTAGCCTGTCGCCTTCGAGAGGAACGGCACGGTTCTACTCGATCTCGGGTTGACCTCGATAATGTAAACATTCTCGTTTTCGTCTACGATGAACTGGATATTGTACAAGCCGACAATGCCGATGGCTTTGCCGAGCTTCTTTGCATACTGTAAGATGATGCCCTTGACCTTGTCGCTGATGGAGAAGGAGGGATAGACGGAGATACTGTCGCCCGAGTGGACGCCGGTTCTCTCGACCAGCTCCATGATACCCGGGACGAAAACGTCTACGCCGTCACAGATCGCGTCGACCTCGACCTCTTTGCCCATGATGTACTTGTCGACCAAGACAGGCTTATCCTCGTCGATCTCAACGGCGGTTTTCAGATAATGTCTGAGGTCTTCTTCCTTCGATACGATCTGCATCGCGCGACCGCCGAGT
>JAFSRK010000090.1 GCA_017446165.1 Ruminococcus sp. | reverse complement strand
CAGGCGGCAAGTGATCTTGCCGCCTGCTCAGTTTGTCGAAAGGTACCGGAAAAGACGAGGGGGCGTAGAAGCGTTTCATTCCTATCTACGGTTGAATCTGTCATCAAAGCCCGTCGTTCGCGGGACGATGCGGGCATCGTCCCCTACGGGGAGGTGTGGTGGCGAAGCGACACTTAGGCTGAGGAACACCCCGAAAAATCTGCTTTTTTCCTGTGATTTTTATCATGAAATGCACCGTTTGACAAAGCGATATTCATCAAAACGCCGATATTTCATATTTTGTTGGAAATCCGGCAGATGATATGTTATAAATAGGGTAGAGCGCTGATCCCCGGAGAGCTTTTGTGATTGCCTTTTTTGTGAAGGCATGTTACAATAGCGGTAACGGGGAGATTCCTCGAAATCAAAATTTTCTTTTATAAGGAGAGATGTACCATGAAACGTATTATTTCAATGACTCTGGTAGTTCTGATGATCGCGGCTCTGTTCGCGGCTTGCGGCAGCTCCAGCCCCGCCGGCAAGTATGTTGTCAAGTCCGTCAACGGTCAGACCATCGAAGAGGCTATCAAGGATCAGGCTGAGCAGTCCGGCGTTAACGTCGACGATATGCTCAAGATGCTCAACATCGACAATATCGAAGAGATGATCACCCTCGAGCTGAAGTCCGACGGCAATGCTGTTATGAAGGTCAGCCTCGGCGGCACCGAGATGGAAGGTACCTGGAAGCAGGACGGCGAGACAGTCGAGCTCACCTTTGACGACCAGACCCAGAAGTTCACCTTCAAGAACAACGAGCTGAGCGCCACCAGCGGCGATGAGCAGTATGTATTCGTCAAGAAGTAATTAACGCCGAAAAACGCGCCCTGTGTTCACCGCGAACACAGGGCGCATATTTTTTACTTTATAAGAAACTGCTCGTTTCTTATAAAGTAAAAAAGATTTATAGTGCCCGCCCAGTAGCGCACTGGATGTGCGCACGGGCGATGGCAATACGAAAATTGCGTGCCGAAGGCACGATTTTCTTACGGTTTATTTGGATGACGCCTTCTTACGCTTTCTTGCGATCAGGAGGATGACGATCACCGCAATCAGTATGACCACGGGGATCGCGATCAGCAGGATGGTCGTGATCGGCATACCCGAGGACTTCACGGATGACGGATGCACCTTGACGGGAGTGACCTTCGCGTAGTATTCGTCGAGGAACTTGGCTGCCGCGTCGATATCGTAGAGCTTCGAGTAAGCGGTCGTACCCTCGGCGTCGTTTTCATATTTTTGATGAAGCCGGCGTCGTTGCTCTCGTCGATGTCGGATTCCGAGTTGGGCAGGAAGTTCTCAAATTCGTCAAAGTGGATCTTGTCCGTTGCCGTGTCGATGATCATGGACTTTCCCGCAGAGCTTTTGACGGTGTAGATACCGCTGCCCTCATCGGAAAACTTGAACTCATCGCCGTAGACCGTAGACAGATAATCCATCACCCCGATATAGGGGACCGAGGGCATATCGTCATAGAACAGACACTTGATCGGCTGCTTTTTTCCATGGTGAGCAGATAGGCGGTGATCTCTTTTTCTTTGTAGGTCCTTTCAGTCGAGGCGGCGGCGCCGGCTGACATGGGTACCGATCCGATCAGAATGACGGATACCAACAGCAGCGCGAGGAGCCTGAGCTTGATGCTGTGCGTTTTCATTAACACTCCTCCCTTGTGTTTCCTGTAACATTATACTATTTCCGACATGAAACGACAATAGCTTTCTTCCGCGATATTTGATCGGAAAATGTCGTTTAGCCCTTGACGTTTCCGGTGTTTTTCTTTATAGTTATAAACAGATTGTCTGCAAAGTAAAGGAGAATACAAATGAAACACAGAATGATCGCATTGTTCAGCGTACTTGTGATGCTCATGAGCGTCGTGATGGTCGGCTGTTCCGAGAAGAAACCGGATACCGCAGCCGAAGAGCCGAAAGAAAAGCTCGGGATCATCGGCGCGATGGATGTTGAGGTGACCTCCCTCAAAGAAGCGGCGAAGATCACCGACACCACGAAGATCGCTGAAATGGAGTTTTGTGAGGGAGAGCTCGGCGGAAAGAGCGTCGTGATCGTCAAGTGCGGCATGGGCAAGGTCAACGCGGGCATCTGCGCGCATACCCTGATCAGTGATTTCGGTTGTACTCACATCATCAATACCGGCGTCGCAGGATCGCTGGACAATCAGATCGATATCGGCGACATCGTCGTTTCGACCGACGCGGTTCAGCACGACTTTGACGTCGAAGCGATCGGCTTCAAAAAGGGCGAGATCCCGTATACGGGACGCTATGCATTTCCTGCGGATGAAGCGATGCGTGCAACAGCGGTGAAGGCGGTCAAGGAATCCGCGCCCGATATCCATGTATTTGAGGGAAGGATCTGTTCCGGCGACCAGTTCATCTCGAAGAAGGAACAGAAAGACAAGATCATCTCCGATTTCGGCGGCATGTGCTGTGAGATGGAGGGCGCCGCGATCGCACAGACCTGCTATCTGCACGACACGCCCTTCGTGGTTATCCGCGCGATCTCCGACAAGCCCGACGAGACCGAGTTCGTCGACTACAAGGTCTTTGAGGCTCAGGCAGCTAAGCGCTGTGCCGAGATCGTCCGGTACATGGTGGAGAACCTGTGAGTCCGGCATCCGTGTTCGGAAAAGATATAAGAATCGGGATTTGGAAGAATATCGGTGCTTGTCAGCAGAATAGAATCATGGTATAATCCTAATCAATCGGCGTGCCGATGACGCATTCCGAACCATACGGCGGCACAGGTTTTTCATGATGCCGCCGTTTTTTATGATAAGTTAAGGGGAGGATTCAATGGGGAATTTTAACAACACCGACAGCTATCTGTTCCACCAGGGAACGAGCTATGAGGTCTACAAGAAGATGGGCGCGCATCTCGCCACCGAGAACGGCGTCAGAGGGACACATTTCACCGTTTGGGCGCCGAACGCACAGAGCGTCAGCGTGATCTCCGACGCGACGGGCTGGGAGAACGAGCATCCTATGGAGCGTACCGCCGAGGGGATCTGGGAGACGTTTGTTCCCGAGATCAAGAACGGCGACGCGTACCGTTATGCCATCGTCGGACCCGACGGAGGAAAGCACTACAAGAGCGATCCCTATTCCTTCCGTTATCAGCTTCGTCCCGAGAACGCCTCTGTCGTCTGTTCGCTGCGAGGCTATAGCTGGAACGACGCCGACTATATGAGCCGCATCGACAACAAGACCGTCATTGAAAAGCCGATGGCGATCTATGAGGTGCATCTCGGCTCGTGGAAGAAGGCGTACAAGGACGAGAACGATCCCGACGGCTTCCTCAATTACCGTGAGTTGGGCGATCAGCTCGCGGAGTACGTTTCCTATATGGGCTATACGCATGTTGAGCTGATGGGCATCTGTGAGTATCCCTTCGATCCCTCATGGGGCTATCAGGTCACCGGATACTTCGCGCCGACCGCGCGCTACGGTACGCCCAACGACCTGAGATACCTGATCGACCGCCTGCACCAAAGCGGCATCGGCGTCATCCTCGACTGGGTACCCGCTCATTTTCCGAAGGATGAATTCGCGCTCGGACGCTTTGACGGCACACCGCTGTACGAGTCGGCGGATCCTCTGAGGGCGGAGTTTCCGATCTGGGGTACATACGCCTTTGATCACGGCAAGCCCGAGGTGCGTTCGTTCCTGATCTCGAGCGCGTTCTACTGGATCAACGAATTCCACGTTGACGCCCTGCGCGTCGACGCGGTCGCCGCGATGCAGTATGCCGATTTCAGCCGACCCGAGTGGCGTCCCAATATCCACGGCGGTCATATCAACCTCGAAAGCACCGACTTCCTCAAGCAGCTCAACAGCGAGCTGACCCAGCGCACGCGCGGTTACCTGATGGCGGAGGATTCCTCTGTTGAACAGGGCATCACCAACGATATCCACATCGGCGGACTGGGCTTCACACTCAAGTGGAACATGGGCTGGATGTACGATACCCTGAAATACCTTTCCTACGGTTTCCACGATCGCCGTTATCATCACGGCGAGCTGACGCATATCCCCGACTACGCGTTCAGCGAGAACTTCATCCTCGTTCTGTCGCACGACGAGGTCAACGTCGGCAAGGGTTCCATCCCCGACAGACTCTTCGGCAGCTATGAGGATCGGATCGCCTCGGTCAAGGCGCTCTATGCCTACCAGTTCACCTTCCCCGGCAAGAAGCTGCTGTTCATGGGACTGGATTTTGCCATGACCTCCGAATGGGACTTCGGCAAGTCCATCGACTGGCACCTTGCGGATAACGCCGCTCACCGCGACGTCATGCTCAACGTCAGACGGCTTTTGTCGATCTACAAAGAATATCCCGTGTTGCACAGCGATTCCAAGGACAGCGCGACCTTCGAATGGGTCACGCGCGACTTCGGCGACGCCAACATCATCAGCTATATCCGCAAGAATCCGTGGAACTACAGCGGCGCGGTGCTGGTGATCTGCAACTTCTCGCCGTGGCACCACAGCGGCTATGCCTGCGGCGTACCGCTGGACGGCAACTATACGAGGATCTTCAGCACCTATGATTCTCTCCCCGGCTGCGGCGGTCCCGATGAGATCGGCGGCTATCCCGTGATGCACAGCGAGAACGCGTGGTGCGAAGGACGTCCGTTCCGCCTGAGCTACGGTCTGAGACCCTTTGAGACCGTAATCATCAAGCTGCCGGAATAAGAATAACCTGATCAATCAATCTGTAGGATCGGCGGGCGAGAGTCTGCCGATCTTTTTTATACCGTTTTCGCATTGAAAAAAAGTCGCATTTATGATATATTAGGTCTGCACAAGATAATTCGATACCACACCCAACGTCCGCACCAAGTACATGGGGGAGACCGCTCCCATCGAGAAGGTCGGCGACACGCTGTTCGTCACCTTCGACGCGATCGACATGCTCCAGTTCGGCGGCAGCTACTATGATCCCTTTGTCAAATCCAAGCTCTATCTCGGCAACAAGCTGGCGACCGATAACGTCGCGCTGTTCTCCTATCTGCAGACGGAGCTGGACGAGAAATACAAGGATGTGAAGAACGTCGTCATCGATATCTCCTGCAACAGCGGCGGCTTTGTCCCCGCGGTGAGCTATCTGCTCGACGCGATCATCGGCAAGTCGGACATCGAGTTTTATCGCGCTAACACCGGCTCTCTGCAGAATTTCGCCGTGGACTGCGATCTGAACCTCGACGGTAAGATCGACTCCGGCGACAAGAGCCTGCGCGAACGCGGGCTGAATATCTCGGTCATCACCTCCGACCGCACTTTCTCGGCGGCGAACGCGCTGGCGTGCTACCTCAAGTGCCTCGACCGCGATGTGCTGGTGCTGGGTCAGACCTCGGGCGGCGGCTCCTGTATCGTTGAGGACGCCGCGACTCCCACCGGAACCTTCTTCCGCCTGTCTAGTACAAAGACCTTTGTCACCCGTCAGAACGGCAAGATATCGAACCTCGAGGACGGCGTCAGACCGGACATCGCCCTCTCGACCGCGCGTATGTATGACAGAGAGTATATCACCGAGCTGGTCGACCGACACTTCAAGACTGAGCCGAAGCAGAAGTAGCTGCTCGGTGACGTCGACGGCGACACGAACGTCACGGTCATCGACGCGACGATGATCCAGCGTCATCTGGCATCCCTCACAACGACCGCTTATCACGAAGAGGTTGCCGACGCCGACAGCGACGGCGCGGTCACGGTGTTGGATACGACCGCGATCCAGCGCTTCCTCGCCGTGCTGAGCCATCCCGACGGGATCGGCAAAGCGATCAAATAATCAATACTGTATTCAGTTTAAACGAAACGGGAGCAGGCAGTACACCTGCTCCCGTCAGTCTGTAAAAAAGCCTAGGGTATCTTTGATGCCCTAGGCTTATATGGTGCGCCGGAAGTATGTTGTAATCATTCGATTGGAGTCCACCTCGTCTTAGGAGCGTCCTGCGGGCGACATGAGCTTGATCTACGCTCTCCTTAAAAATGATCCCCCGGATCATTTTTACCTTCGGATACCGCGACTTTACGCGGTATCCTCGGCACAGTCGCCTTCGAGTCCCTTCCGTTGCACTTTGATAGAAAAAATAATAACCTATCCGTCAAATGACGAATAGGTTTTATGGTGCGCCGGAAGTACGTTGTAGTTATTCGATTG
>JAFSRK010000089.1 GCA_017446165.1 Ruminococcus sp. | reverse complement strand
TTCGCAGAGCAAGGCGGAGATCTCAGGCAGGCTGGCGCCTGTCAAGATCGACAACGCAGCTATGCGGAATTTAACGCAATAGATGTTATAGGGTTTTATTTGAAATTAGTATAAGGAGCGTTTCTTTAGGAAAATGTAGGATATGCACAAAATTTGATCGTTAAATTTTTCACTCAGTCATATTGAAATCATCCTCACGGAATACTAAAATAATAGTATAAACAATTATATGGAGGTTTTTTATATGGCTAACAGAATCATTCTCAATCCCGTCTCCTACCACGGCAAGGGCGCTATCGCCGAGATCCCCGGCATCGCGAAAGCCAAGGGCTTTACCAAGGTATTCATCTGCACCGACCCCGATCTCGTGAAGTTCGGCGTCGCTCAGAAGGTCACCGATCTGCTGGATCAGGCAAGCATCGCCTATGCGCTGTTCTCCGACGTCAAGGCGAATCCCACCATCGAGAACGTCCAGGCAGGTGTTGCCGCGTTCAAGGACGCTCAGGCTGATTCCATCATCGCGATCGGCGGCGGCTCCGCGATGGATACCGCAAAGGCGATCGGCATCATCATCACCAACCCCGAATTCGCTGATGTACGTTCTCTCGAGGGCGTCGCTCCCACCAAGAACCACGCTGTTCCCACCATCGCCGTTCCCACCACCGCAGGCACCGCGGCTGAGGTCACCATCAACTACGTCATCACCGACGTTCAGAAAGAGCGCAAGTTCGTCTGTGTTGACGAGCATGACATCCCCGAGACCGCTGTCATCGATCCCGACATGATGAGTTCCATGCCCAAGGGTCTGACCGCATCGACCGGTATGGACGCGCTGACCCACGCCATCGAGGGCTACACCACCCTCGCCGCATGGGAGATGACCGATATGTTCCACCTAGAGGCGATCCGCCTGATCTCGAAGCACCTGCGCGGCGCGGTCGAGAACAAGCCCGAGGACAGAGAAGGAATGGCGCTGGCACAGTATGTCGCCGGCATGGGCTTCTCGAACGTCGGACTGGGAATCGCTCACTCGATCGCTCACACCCTCGGCGCGCACTATGACACCCCTCACGGCGTGGCATGCGCGATGATGCTCCCGATCGTCATGGAGTACAATCAGGAATGCACCGGCGAGAAGTTCCGCGAGATTGCCCGCGCGATGGGCGTTGAAGGCGTTGACGAGATGACTCAGGAAGAGTACCGCAAAGCGGCAATCGACGCTGTCCGTCAGCTCTCCGTTGACGTCGGCATCCCGACCACCAACGACAAAGTCCGCGAAGAGGATCTCGATGTCCTCGCCGCCGACGCTTATGCCGACGCATGCCGTCCCGGCAACCCGCGCGACACCAACGTCGAGGATCTCAAGGCTCTCTACCGCAAGATCATGCCCTAAAGCAATTGTTAGTGAACAGTGATCAGTGGTTAGTGATTAGTTGATATTTCCGGTCACCACCGCTTTTCATGCAAAAGCAAAACTAAACCGCTATACAAAAAACTCCCGAGCCGCATGACTCGGGAGTTTTTTATGTACAATTCGTACAAACGATATGTTATTCTTCGATGGGCAGATCGCCGGTGCAGTGCGGGCACTTGGTCGCCTTGATATTGACCTCTTCACAGCAGTGCGGGCAAACCTTGGTGGTGGGTTCAGCCTCGGGCTCGGGCTTCTTGCCGACCTTCATGAGCTTGTTGACGCCCTTGACGATCAGGAAGATGACGAACGCCATGATGATGAAGTTGACGATAGCGGTGATAAACTTGCCGTATGCGAGGGTCGCGCCGTTGATGTTGACAGACAGGGAATCGAAGTTCGCCTTGAAGATACTGCCGATCAGCGGAGAGATGATGTCGTCGGTCAGCGAGGTAACGATCGCGCCGAAAGCTGCGCCGATGATAACGCCGACAGCGAGATCAAGCACGTTGCCGCGCATGACAAATTCCTTGAATTCGCCGAAAAACTTTTTCATAAGATTCTACACTCCTTTTATTCTTTATCGGAATTATCCGATGAATTAACTGCTTGTACGTCATTCTGAGGGAACAAAGCGACCTCTCAATGACAGTTATAATGTCACCTTGTGGAAGATCTTCTTGCCCTTCTTGATGATGACCTGGCCCTTCTCGAAGGCGTCCTTGCCGATCTTGTGGAACATATCGGTGATCTTGACGTCGTCGACCGATACGCCGCCCTGCTGGATCAGGCGCTTGCCCTCACCCTTTGAGGGGATCAGACCAGCCTTGATCATCAGGTCAAGGATCGCGATCTCGCCGTCGACAAAATCATCGTCTGACAGCTCGGTGGTGGGCATGTTATCGGTGTTCGCGCCGGTCGAGAACAGCGCTCTCGCGCCCTCCTGCGCCTTGTTCGCTTCTTCCTCGCCGTGGATCATCTTGGTCAGCTCAAAGGCGAGGATCTCCTTCGCCCTGTTGATCTCGGAACCCTCGAGCTTCTCGAGCTGCTCGATCTCCTCAAGCGGCAGAAAGGTCAGCATCTTCAGACACTTGACGACGTCGGCGTCGTCGACGTTGCGCCAGTACTGGTAGAAATCGAACGGAAAGGTTTTCTCCGCGTCGAGCCACACAGCGCCCTTCTGGGTCTTGCCCATCTTTTTGCCCTCGCTGTTTAAGAGCAGGTTGATGGTCATCGCATAAGCGTCCTTGCCGAGCTTTCTGCGGATCAGCTCGGTGCCGCCGAGCATATTGCTCCACTGGTCGTCGCCGCCGAACTGCATGTTGCAGCCGTATTTCTGATACAGCGCATAGAAGTCATAGCTCTGCATGATCATGTAGTTGAATTCAAGGAACGACAGTCCCTTTTCCATTCTCTGCTTGTAGCACTCGGCGCGCAGCATGTTGTTGACCGAGAAGCACGCGCCGACCTCAC
>JAFSRK010000088.1 GCA_017446165.1 Ruminococcus sp. | reverse complement strand
TCCGTCTAACTCAACAACAAGCTTGGCTTTGGGACAATAGAAATCGACAATATACCCGCCGATAATCTTTTGTTTTGTAAACCTGTACTGATACGTTTGACAGAACGGTTTGCAAAAATCATACCAAAGATGTCGTTCTTCGTTTGTCATATTCTTACGCAGTTCTTTTGCTAAGTCTACGAGATAGTTATTATGTATTCTATCCATTTCATTAATCGGTTGGTCGCTCGCGCGACATTAATGCAATCCCTCAGTCAGCGGACAAGTGTGTCCGCTGACAGCTCCCTTTACCAAAGGGAGCCTTATTCCTCATGAAAATACCGATACACACTCACGGCGGCGGGGTGGGTCATGCCGGGAGCCTGTTCCAGCTCCTCGACCGTCGCCTTCGAGATACTTCTGATGGTGCGGAAATAGCGCAGCAGCTCCTTCGCGCGCTTCTTCCCTATTCCGTCGATCTCCTCGAGCGTGGAGCCGAGGACCTTCTTTCGCTGTTGGCGGTTGAAGCCGATCGAGAAGCGATGCACCTCGTCCTGGATGTTGGTGACGAAGGTGAACACCGCGCGGTTCGGACGGATGGCGATCTCGCCGCTGTCGCTGACGATCGCGCGGGTGCGGTGACGGTCGTCCTTGACCATGCCGAACACGGGGATGCTCAGCCCGCTCTGCGCCACCACGGGAAGCACTGCGCCGACCTGTCCCTTGCCGCCGTCGAGCAGGATCAGATCGGGCAGTCTGCCGAAGCCGGACTCGACGCCCTCTGCCTGCGCTTTCTTGTATTCGTCCAGTCGTCTGGTCAGCACCTCAGCCATCGAGCCGTAGTCGTCCTGACCGGAGAAGGATTTGATCTTGAACTTGCGGTAGGCGCTTTTTAAGGGGCGTGCGTTCTCAAAGACCACCATGCCGGCGACGTTGTCCTGACCCGCGAGGTTCGAGATATCGTAGCTTTCGATATAATTCGGGATCTGATCGAGTCCCAGCAGCGTCCGCAGCTCCTCCAGCACGCTGAGCTGTTTGCCGGTCACGCCGCGCTGTTGTCCGAGCGCCTCGAAGGCGTTCTTGCGGCACATGTCGACGAGGTTCTTCTGCACGCCGCGCTGAGGCACGGTGAGATAGACGCGCTTGCCCTTCTTGTCCGTGAGCCACTGTTCGGTGGTCTCGGCGTCCTCGATCTCGCCGTCGAGGGCGATATGGGCGGGGATCTCGTTTCTCAGGGTGTAATAGCGCAGGAGGAACTGGGAGCGGAAGTCCTGCTCGTCGTCGACGTCGTCGATCAAAAAATTCTCGGTGTCATAGAGGCGGCTGTCCGCAAAGCGCAGGACGGTCGCAGAGCCCTTTGACCCCTCTTTGACCACCGCGATGACGTCCAGCTCGTCGATGTGGATGTCCACGACCTTCTGCTTGTCGCGCATCTTCTTCATCGAGGCGATCTGGTCGCGGTAGCGCGCGGCGCGCTCAAAGTCGAGTGCCTCGGCAGCCGCCGTCATGCGCTCCTGCAAGAGCTTCATCGTTCCCGAGCTGTCGCCCGAGAGGAACTCGAGCGCGGACTCGACGCGTTCGTTATAGTCGGCGAGCTTCACGCGACCCGTACACGGCGCACAGCACTGCTTGATGTGGAAATTCAGGCACGGCCGCTGTTTGCCGAAGTCCTCAGGGAAACGGCGGTTGCAGGTCGGCAGCCCGAAGATCTTGTTCGCTTCTTCGACGGACGATTTGACATAGTAGCTCGATTTATACGGCCCGATGTAGTGCGCGCCGTCGTCCGCCTTTTGCAGCACATAGCTGAGTCGGCGGTAAGGCTCGTCGGTCACGCGGATGTAGCTGTAGCCCTTGTCGTCCTTCAAGAGGATGTTGTACTTCGGGGTGTGCTGCTTGATCAGCGAGCATTCGAGGATCAGACACTCGAACTCGGAGTCGGTGATGATGTACTCAAAGTCGTCGACGTTGTCCACCATGCGGCGCACCTTTTCGGTGTGGTTGTTCTGAGAGCCGAAGTACTGGCTGACGCGGTTTTTGAGCTTTTTCGCCTTGCCGATATAGATGATCTCGCCCGCGCTGTTCTTCATAATATACACGCCGGGCTGCAGAGGCAGCGCCATCGCCTTAGCCCTGAGGTCTTTCATCTTCGGATTCATGGTACCACCTTCTGTCAATTAGGAATTTGGAATGAGGAATTAGGAATTAAAAACGCTGATCATATTTGACGCCACCGCGAAGCATATGCACATTGGCGTAGGGGAGGGGCTTGCTCCTCCCGCAGAATGACGGGCGTTGATCATATATTCAACCGCAGATAGGGGTGAAACGCTTCTACCGGCGGACGACCAATGGTCGTCCCTACGTCATCATCACAACGTCGGTTCAATCCGTAGGGGACGATTCCTCAGCCGGAGACGGCTCCCCTCTGTCGCTTCGCGACACCTCCCCTTAGGGGAGATCCCCCACATCGTCCCGCAGAATGACGGGCGGTGATGATA
>JAFSRK010000087.1 GCA_017446165.1 Ruminococcus sp. | reverse complement strand
TAATACCACGAGGAACCCGCCCACTGGGGCATGGTATCGGTCTCGCGGTATGCCTTCTTGCCGCAGTGCGGGCAGGTGGTTTCGACCCACTCGGTCATGTTGGCGAGGGGCGATTCACCGGTATCGGTGGGCTCGTAGCTCTCGACCATCGGGAGTCTTAAAGGAAGCTCGGTCTCGGGGATCGGAACATAGCCGCAGTCGTCACAGTGAACGATCGGGATCGGCTCGCCCCAGTAGCGCTGGCGGGAGAATACCCAGTCGCGCAGCTTGAAATTGACCTTCTTGTGACCGATGCCCTTCTCGGTGAGGTAGTCGATGATCTTGACCTTTGCTTCTTCTACGGAGAGTCCGTCGAGGATGCCGGAGTTGACCATGATGCCGGTAGCGCAGTCGGTGAAGGCTTCTTCCTCGACGTTGCCGCCCTTGACGACCTCGATGATCGGCAGATCAAATTTCTTCGCGAACTCCCAGTCACGGGTATCGTGAGCCGGTACCGCCATGATCGCGCCGGTGCCGTAGGAAACCAGTACATAGTCGGAGATGAAGATCGGAATCTCACGTCCGGTGAGCGGATTGATCGCGGTGACACCCTCAAGGCGCACGCCGGTCTTGTCCTTGTTCATCTCGGTACGCTCGAAGTCGGATTTCTTAGCGGAAGCGCTCTGGTAAGCGCGGATATCTTCGATATTGGTCAGCTTGTCAGCCCACTTCTCGATATAGGGATGCTCGGGCGAGACGACCATGTAGGTCGCGCCGTAGAGCGTATCGGGACGGGTAGTATAGACGGTGAGCTTGTCGCCCGCGGTGGTGTCGAACTCGACCTCTGCGCCGTAGCTGCGGCCGATCCAGTTCTTCTGCTGGAGCTTCACGCGCTCGGGATAATCGACGAGGTCAAGGTCGTCGATCAGGCGGTCGGCATACTCGGTAATCTTGAGCATCCACTGGCTCTTGACACGGTGGACGACCTCGCTGCCGCAGCGCTCACAGACGCCGTTGACGACCTCTTCGTTAGCGAGAACGCACTTACAGGAGGTACACCAGTTGACGGACATCTCCTTATTGTAGGCAAGGTTGTGCTTGAACAGCTGGAGGAAGATCCACTGGGTCCACTTGTAGTAGTCGGGATCGGTGGTGTTGATCTCGCGGCTCCAGTCAAAGGAGATACCGAGGGACTGGATCTGCTTTTTGAAGCGCGCGACGTTGTTCTGTGTGACGATCTCGGGATGGATGTGGTTCTTGATCGCATAGTTCTCGGTCGGCAGTCCGAACGCATCCCAGCCGATGGGATACAGGACGTTATAGCCCTCGAGTCTGCGCTTGCGGGAGACGGTGTCGAGTGCCGTGTACGGACGCGGATGTCCGACGTGGAGTCCCTGACCCGACGGATAAGGGAACTCGATCAGGGCGAAGAACTTCTTCTTGTCCGAGTCGGTCTCGGCATGGAATACGCCCTTATCCTCCCAGATTTTCTGCCATTTCGGCTCTACAGCCTTGTGATTGTATTTCATATAGATTCCTCCGATGGGTTGATAGCGTGTAAAAAGGGGCGCTGTGCGCCGCGGGAGGAGCAAGCCCCTCCCCTACTGTTGGAAGGCTCAGCCTTCGGTGACGACGTCGGAAATGTCGATCTCCTCGCCGTCCTCCCAGAGGCGGTCGAGGTCGTAGTACTGGCGGCTTTCCTCGGAAAAGACATGGACGATGACGTCGATGTAATCGAGCAGGATCCATGTATCGGAGCGGTGTCCCTCGATGTGGCTGACGGACACGCCGAGCTTGTCCATCTCGAATTCGACATAGTCGGCAAGCGACTTGACATGAGTGGACGAGTTACCGGTCGCGATGACCATATAGTCGGCGAGGATGGAGATGTCGCCGATCTTGATGACTTTGACGTCGAGGCCCTTGCGGGCGTCGAGTACCTTTGCGATTTCTTTCGCTTCTTGTAATGAATTCATATGTTACCTCTGTATAGTTGATAGGTGGTGGTTGGTAGTTGGTAGTTGTGATTCTACTTCATCGAAAGTAAAATTTCATTGTAGGCTTCGAGGGCATTCGGCGAGATCAGGTCTGCTCTGCCCGCAAGACGCGTGATGGTGAACTTGATGCCGTAGAGCATGCCGTCCTCGAGGGAATTCTCCGCATGCTCGCGAATGACGTCGATATCGGGATAGTCACGCTCGGCGGAGGTGAAGTCGGCAAGGAAAATGCACTTCTCCAGAAGCGACATGCCCGCGCGCCCGGTGGTGTGGTACAGCACGGCGTTGAAGATATCCTCGTCGTCGATCCCGAGCTCGTCGCGGATATAGCACGCGCCGGAGATCGAGTGCCAGAGCTTCGGTGAGCGGCGCTCCAACTCGGTGAGAATTATACCACCCTTTTCGATGATTTTCAACTGTAAATCGTTCGGGGTTTCCTTAGTAACGTCGTGAAGCAGTCCCGCGAGGCGGGCTTTCTCGACATCCGCGCCGTATTTCTCGGCAAAGCGGACGGCTTCATCGGCAACGTTGAGCGAATGGATCCGACGGTACTCGGAGAGACTGTCGAGTTCTTTTACGAAACGTGCATAGTCCATAAGTCACCTGTACAATTCTTTATTTTTGATATATTCTTCTACCCGCGGATCGACCATGTCGCCGAGACTCTCGCCTGCTTTCACGGCAGCACGGACGGCAGTCGAGGACAGCTCTCCGACCGGATAGCGAGAAATCAGCGTGCGGCATCCGTAGGGTTTGAATTCTTCGTATTTTTCTTTTAAGGAAGTATAACCCAACTCGCTGCGCGGTGCGACAAGGATGGTCGCGTTCTCGAAGATATAGCGGAAATCGTGCCACTTATCGAGCGTGACGTACATATCCGCGCCGACGATCAGAAACAGCTCGTCATCGTTGGTTTTCAGCTGTGCGACGGTATCGCTGGTATAGCTGAGTCCCCGGCGCCTGAGTTCGATATCGCTGACCTCGAGCTGAGGATAGCTCTCAGTCGCGAGGCGGCACATGTTCAGACGATCCGCGCCGTCGGCGATGGCGGAGTTATCCTTGAGCGGTGTGATGTTCGTGGGGATCAGGGTCACGCGGTCGAGAGAGAATTCCTCAGAGAATCGCAGAGCGAGCCTGATATGATCGTTGTGGATGGGGTTGAAAGAACCGCCGAAGATCGCGTGCCTCATTTGACAAGCTTGATCTTCGGGTCTTTTTTGTTGCGGCGATACAGCACGAACTTCGAGCCGATGACCTGGACGACGTCGGCGTTGATTGCTTCGGCGATGGTGTCCGCCGCTTCGCGCGCGGTGTATTCGCAGGCTTCAAGTACCTTGCCCTTGATCAGCTCGCGGGCGGTAATCGCCTCGTCGGCTGTTTTGTAGAGTTGCTCGGAAAAGCCGGATTTGCCGACCATCACGACGGTGTCGATCGGGTTCGCGAGTGCGCGCAGCTGGGCGCGCTGTTTACTGGTAAGCATCAGAGTTCCTCCTTATGGTCACGGAGTGCGTTATAGAGTAGTTTCAGTGCGTTGCCGCGGTGGCTGAGGCTGTCCTTCTCCTCGGCGGAGAGGGAAGCAAAGCTTCTGCCGCCGACGGTGAAGATCGGATCGTAGCCGAAGCCGCCGTCACCCGACGGAGCATGGGCGATCTCGCCCTCGCATCTGCCCTCGACGGCGATGACCTCGCCGCTTCTGAGGATACAGCAGACGGCACAGGCAAAATGCGCAGACCGCCGGTCATCCGGAACGTCGCGCAGCTCGTCGAGCAGCATGGCGTTCTTCTCGGCATACGGCAGATCGTGACCGCCGTAGCGTGCGGAATAGATGCCCGGTCTGCCGCCGAGCGCGTCGACGCACAGCCCGGAGTCGTCGGCGATGACGGGCAAGCCGCATTTATCGAACGCCGCCTTCGCCTTGATATAGGCATTCTCAGCAAAGGTCGTGCCGTTTTCCTCGACGTCGCCGAGGTCGACGCCTTTTTCGGCGGCAGTCACGGGGACGATCCCGAGCGGGCTGAGGATACGCCTGATCTCAATCAATTTTTTGGGGTTATTGGTTGCAATTACAAATTCGATCATGATAGTTATTAGTTTTTTGTTAGTGGTTGGTAGTTAATAAAATGCCTGCGGCGCGATCGGGTGACCTACGGTCACACGGGAGGGTCACCCCCCTACAGGATCATTGCCCATCTTTGACAAAGAGGGCTTTGGAGAATTCGAGCGGGTCGAAGGGCTGGAGGTCGTCGACCTGTTCGCCGACGCCGATGAACTTCACGGAGATGCCGAGGACGTCCTTGATTGCGAGGACGACGCCGCCCTTGGCGGTACCGTCGAGCTTGGTCAGGACAATGCCGGAGATACCGGTCGCCTTGGCAAATTCGGACGCCTGGTTCACGGCGTTCTGACCGGTGGTCGCGTCGAGTACCAGCAGGAATTCCTTGTCGGCGTCGGGAAGCTCGCGGTCGATGACGCGGCGGATCTTTGCCAGCTCGTCCATGAGATTCTTCTTGTTATGGAGTCTGCCCGCGGTATCGCAGATAATGATATCGCTGCCCTTCGCCTTGGCGGAGGAGATCGCGTCGAACACGACTGCGGCGGGATCGGAGCCTTCGCCCTGTGCGACGATGTCGGCGCCGCTGCGCTCAGCCCAGATCTTCAGCTGATCAATGGCGGCGGCACGG
>JAFSRK010000010.1 GCA_017446165.1 Ruminococcus sp. | reverse complement strand
CTTCCTTTCAGTCAGATAGTTGGTAGTTGGTGGTTGGTAGTTAGTAGTTGATTGTAATTGACTGGGAATCAGGTGCGGACAGAGTCCGCCGACTAACTGACAACTACCGACTAATAACTACCAACTAATAACTACCAACTAATAAAAAACTGCCTACACTCATGATAATAGTGTAGGCAGAAAAATGCTGTTTTATTCTGTTGTCGTGAAAACAATTATCCGATGATAAACGGTCGGATCTCGGAGGCGAGGTACAGCGAGCCGCAGATGAAGATATCGTCACCGTAGGTCAGCGCCTTATGATAAGCCGCTCGCGGTTCGGGAACGACCTCGATGTCGGTATCGTCGAAGTATTCGCTCAGCTTCTCGGCGAGGATCCCTGCCGCCATGGCGCGGGGATTCGCGATATTGGTGGCGATCACGCGGGTAAAAAGCCCTCTGAGCGCTGTCAGACCGTGGATGTCCTTGTCGGAGAGCATGCCGATGATCAGTGTTTTGGGACTGTCGTCGGCATAGGTTCTGACGGCGTTCGCAAAGGCGGCGAGTCCGTTCGGATTATGCGCGCCGTCGAGGATGACGAGGGGATCATCGTTGAGCTTTTCAAAGCGCGCGGGATGGCGTGTCTTGAGGAGTCCCGAGGCGATATGCCCGGCGGTGATCGGCAGGCGGTGCTGTTCTCTCAGCGATTCGATCGCCGCGAGGGTGCACCTGAGGTTCTCCGCCTGATGCTCGCCGATCAGGGGGAGCTGCATGTCCGCTCCCTGATAGCGGAATCGGATGCCGTCAAGGCTCAGCCGCATATCGTGGACGGTCACGCTCTCGCCGTAGTAGAGGGGATCGCCCATCGCTTCGGCGGTGTCGCGGATGACCTGCATCGCCGCTTGATCCTGTGCGGCGGTCGCGACGCACGAGCCGCGCTTGATGATGCCGCATTTCTGCATGGCGATCTTTTCGATGGTGTCGCCGAGGATCTCGGTGTGGTCGAGCGCGATGCGGGTGATCACGGAGCAGAGGGGCTTTCGGATCAGGTTGGTCGAGTCGAGCAGACCGCCCATCCCGACCTCACAGACAACGATATCACAGTGGTGCTTCTTGAAGATGTAAAAGCCAAGCACGGTGAGGAACTCGAACTCGGTGATGATCACATCCTGTGCCGCGAGGCGATGCATGATCGGCTGAAAGTATTCAACCGTTTCAGAAAGTTCTTCCTGACTGATCATTTCGTTGTTGATCTGGATGCGCTCGCGGAAATTGACGATGTACGGCGAGATGAACAGCCCGACCTTGTAACCCGCCTCATGCAGGACATAGGACAGCATCGAGGAAACCGAGCCTTTGCCGTTGGTTCCCGCGATGTGGACGAATTTCTGATCGAGGGCTTCGGGGACGGCGTTGAACAGCTTCTGAACGCGGTCGAGTCCGGGACGCGAACCGAAGCGATCGAGCGAGTGGATATATTTTAAGGCTTCCTGATAGGTCATGCTTCCATCAGCTCCTTGTAGATTTCATTTTTCTTCAGTCCGGATTCCGCGGCGGCTTTCTTCGCCGCGTCGGTGGGGCGCATGCCGTCGGCGATGAGTCCCTTCGCGTAGGCGACTGCCTGATCAAAGGTCATCTGCGGCTGATCCTCGGTTTTCTTGCCCTCGAGGATCAGCACGATCTCGCCCTTTAAGGGATTCTCCCGATAGGCGGTCGCGGCGGTCGCGGTATCCGTGCGGATGATCTCCTCATGTACCTTGGTCAGCTCGCGCGCGATGGTCAGCCTGCGGTTGCCGAAGGTTTTGTAGAGGTCGTCGAGGGTGTTGTTGAGCTTGTGAGGCGCTTCATAGAAGATCATCGTTCGCCGCTCGTCGAGAAGGCTCTCGAGGTGGTCGGAACGGCTCTTTTTGTTCACGCTGAGAAAGCCCTCAAAGGTGAATCTGCCGGTCTCCAGTCCTGATACCGCGAGCGCGGAGATCACGGCGCTGGGACCCGGGACAACGACGGTTTTGATGCCCGCTTCTTCACACTGCCTGATCAGATCCTCGCCGGGGTCGGAGATACACGGCATGCCCGCGTCGGTGACGACGGCACAGCTCTCGCCCGCGAGGATCCGGTGGATGATCTTGTCGCCCTTGTCGTGTTTGTTGTGTTCAAAATAGCTGACGAGGGGCTTTTTGATTTCAAAGTGATTCAGCAGCTTCACGGTCACGCGCGTGTCCTCGGCGGCGATGAAATCAACACCTCTGAGCGTTTCGAGCGCGCGGGGCGAGATATCGCCCAGATTGCCGATCGGCGTGCCGACGACGTAGAGTATCGGTTCTTTATCCATTGTCGTGTCCATCCTTATAGGTTCCGTATATTTCTCGCATCTCGGGGGTGAAGCCGTTCTCGTCCTCGATGACGAGAGTCGGCAGAACGTCCATGTAGCCGCGCTTTGCGCCGCGTTTCGCTTCGACTAAGAACAGCTTCGGCGCTTTGTCAAGTCGTCCCTGTACCAGCCGCAGACGCTTCGGTTCGAGATCGTGCGCGCGCATGGCGGCGAGGACGTCCGTCAGCCGTTCCGGACGCTGACACAGGCAGAATCTGCCGGAGAATCGCAAAAGCCACTTTGCTGCCTCACAGATATCGTCGAGGGTACAGTCGGTTTCGTGGCGGGCGGTTTTCTTCGCCGAGTCGGGATTCTCGATGCCCGAGCCGGTCAGCTTATACGGCGGGTTGCAGACGACGAGGTCGAACGCGCCTGCGGGCAGGAGTGTTTTGATCTCGCGGATATCGCCGCGGATCGGGTCGATCAGCGCGGCGTTCGGGATGCCATTCTGTGTATTATGGGTGACGCTCTCTCTGAGCAGGTCGACCGCTTCTTCCTGTATCTCCACGGCGTGGATGATATCGGGCGTCGTGTCGCGGATTATCAGAAGCGGGATCGTCCCGCATCCCGTACCCAGCTCGACGATTTTTTCGCCGTTTTTTGCGTTCGCGAAGTTGGCGAGCAGGACGGTGTCGGTGGTGAAATGATGACGGTCGCTGACGAATACCTCAACGCCGTTTCCGAGGGGTTCTATACGCATATTTCTACCTAAATGAGTGGCTGATCGTATTCGTACAGCGCGAGGTTCAGCTCGGTCACGCTGTAGCGGCGGTTCAATATGAAATATTCGACGATGACATCGAATTTTGAGCTGTGCGAGAGGGCATAGCCCGCCTTGCGCAGCAGCTCGCGCGACTCGTCGATAGATAGCTCCAACGCTATGCAAAAGGCGACGGCGGTCGATTTCTTTGGCTTGTACTGCGGGTTCGAGCGGATCTTTGAGAACAGCTTGCGGTCGACGCCCGCGCGCTTGTAGCACGTCGAGTCCTTCATGTCCTTTTCGTCGATCTTTCTCAGCAGCATTTCCTGAAAGCTCTCGTCAAGGCGGCTGAGCGCGTCATCGAGGCTGCATGCCTGTGGCATCGGAGCCGAGGCGGTATACATCGGCGTCTTTTCCACGCTGTGCCTTCTGCGAGGTGCGGCGGCTTTTCCCATGCCTGCCGCCTGCATCGGAATCGGCGTCGGTATCGGCGGGATCGCGGCTTCTTCACAGACGACCGTATCTCCCGATTCATAGTGGGCCAGGATATAGCGGTCGAGCGACGATCTCAGGTCGGGGCTGAGCGACTTTTTGAACAGCATGGTATCACCTCCGTTTTTCACAGTAT
>JAFSRK010000086.1 GCA_017446165.1 Ruminococcus sp. | reverse complement strand
GCCCGCTCTTTGTTAAAATCCTCGCGAACCCGTCAGGGTTCGCTGTGGTTTTGCCGCGATCGGACAAAAATCTGCTCCGGCAAAACTCCTTCGGACTGAAAATGAGCAAGATTTCGAGCAATTCTCGGTGCAGAAAGTGCAGGCAGGCTGGCGCCTGCCAAGATTGATAAGCCGAGAATTGCCGAAATGTTGCCATTTACAGCGGGTTCGGATTTATTCTCGGTTGCTTAATTAATATCATACCATACGCCCCGAAAAGATTCAAGAAAATATTTCCGTTCATATATTGAATATTGCCGAAAAAGGCAGTATAATTTTATGCACAATGCAAATAACGAGTGGTTAGCGGTCAGTGGTCAGCGGCCGGTTGGGACAACCGGCGGTCGCCCGAAGATGACCGCTGACCGCTCACAGGAGAAATCATGGAACATTTCAAAGAAACCGTGCGTCATGACGCGACGCGCGTGCGGCAATATATCCTGTCGTTCTTCAAATGGACGATCCTCGCGCTGATCACCGGCGGCATCGGCGGCGGACTGGGCGCGGGGTTCCGCTTCTCGGTCAACTTCGTCACCGATGTGCGCACGGCGAATCCGTGGCTGTGTTACCTCTTGCCCGTCGGCGGACTCGTGATCGCCTTTTTATACCGCGTGACGAAGCTCTCGGGTCACGCCGACACCAACCTCATCATCAACTCGGTGCGCACCGAGGGCAGGGTGCCGATCCTGCTCGCGCCCGTCATCTTCCTCTCGACCGTCATCACCCACCTGTTCGGCGGCTCGGCAGGTCGCGAGGGCGCGGCGCTCCAGCTCGGCGGCTGTATCGGCAGCTTCATCGGACGCGCCGTGAAGCTCAACGAAAAGGACATGCACCTCGCCGTCATGTGCGGGATGAGCGGGCTGTTCTCGGCGCTGTTCGGCACGCCGCTGACCGCGACCGTCTTCGCGATGGAGGTCATCTCGGTCGGCATCATCTACTACAGCGCGTTTCTGCCCTGTATCGTATCGGCGCTGACCGCCTACGGCGTCACCCTGCTGTGCGGGCTGGAGCCGACCGCCTTCAAGCTAACCGAAATCCCCGCGCTCGACATCCCGACCATCCTGCTGGTGGCAGTGATCGGCGTGACGGCGGCGGTGGTGAGCATCGGCTTCTGCTTCTCGCTCGAGCAGGTCCACAAGCTCGCGGCAAAGTACCTCAAAAACGAATACCTGCGTGTCTTGGTCGGCGGCGGAGTGATCGCGCTGCTCACGCTGATCATCGGCACGCGCTACAACGGCATCGGCGGCGAGGTGATCGCGTCGGCGATCGGCGAGGGCAAGGCTCTCCCTTATGACTTCGTCCTCAAGATGCTGTTCACCGTCGTCACCATCGGCTTCGGCTACAAGGGCGGCGAGATCATCCCCACCTTCTTCATCGGCTCCACCATGGGCGCGGTGCTGGGATCGCTGATCGGTCTGCCGCCTCAGTTCGCCGCGGCGGTCGGACTGGTCGCGCTGTTCTGTGCGGTGGTCAACTGTCCGATCGCGTCGATGATCCTCTCGATCGAGCTGTTCGGCAGCAAGGGACTGATCCTCTTTGCGGTGGCGGTCTGTCTGAGCTACATGCTCTCGGGCTACTACGGACTCTACTCGGGTCAGAAGATCATGTACAGCAAGCGCCGGGCCAGATACATCAACCGAAATGCAAAATAACGGAAACGAGGCTTCGTAGGGGACGATTCCTCAGCCGGAAACGAACGGGACTGCGGTTTTTCGCAGCCCCGTTCGTTTTCTTATGCTAAAACGTATTCTTAGGAGAAAACTCAAAACTCGGCGATGTGGGACATATCGCGGGTGGCGCAGAAGGCGAGCGGATCGCCCGGGAAAGCGGGATAGCTCTCGTTGAAAAAACAAAATAGGTGACTGCCGTGGCGGCAAGGATCAGAACAACTGCGATCATGATCATCATCGGAATCCCTCCTTCGTGGTGTTTGTTTTTCATTTGACACCCTGAGTATAGCACAGGCATAAGGACAAAATTGGGACAAAAAACGATGATCATCAAAAATTTTGAGAAAAATATTCAGCAAACAAAAAACGCCTCCGGTCGGAAGCGTTTCACTATATTAGTATTGGATCAGATCCCCAGCAGGGCGGTGGCGATACCGAAGTAGACCATCAGGGAGATCGCGTCGACGATGGTGGTGATGAACGGCGACGCCATGACAGCCGGGTCGAAGCCCAGCTTCTTCGCGAACATCGGGAGCGTACAGCCGACGAGCTTCGCAAAAAAGATCGTGACGATCATCGTCAGGCACACGACCAGCGCGACCATCGGGGTCACGGAGGTGTTGCCCATGATCAGGCGGTCGAACAGCATGATCTTGCCGAAGTTCGCGACAGCCAGCGTCACGCCGCAGAGCAGCGACACGCGGCACTCCTTGAAGATGAC
The DNA here is from genome assembly GCA_017446165.1 of Ruminococcus sp. GTDB lineage: Bacteria > Bacillota > Clostridia > Oscillospirales > Acutalibacteraceae > Ruminococcoides. The sequence continues at coordinate 7,584 of JAFSRK010000086.1, read as the reverse complement.
CATGAAGATGTCCTTGAACTCGATCTCGCCCAGCGACAGCGCACGGATGACGGTGACCGAAGCCTGGGAACCCGAGTTACCGCCGGTATCCATCAGCATCGGGATGAACGCCGACAGCACGACGGTACCCGCCAAGGCGTCCTCAAAGCCGGTGATGATCATGCCGGTGAAGGTCGCCGACACCATCAGGATCAACAGCCACGGGATACGGCTGAGAAAGGTCTCGAACACGCCGACCTTGTCATAGGGCTTGTCGGTGGTCGGGGTGATAGCCGCCATCTTCTGGATATCCTCGGTCGCCTCTTCTTCCATGACGTCCATCGCGTCGTCGACCGTGACGATACCGACGATGCGGTTTTCTTTGTCGACGACAGGCAGCGCGAGGAAGTTGTACTTGTTGAACATTTGGGCGACCTCTTCCTGGTCGTCGAGGGTGCTGACCGAGATGACGTTGGTCTCCATGATGTTCTCGATCACCTCATCCTCATCCGAGAGGAGCAGGGTCTTGATGGTGATGATACCGATCAGGGTCGCCGAGTCGTCCGCGACATAGCAGGTGTAGATGGTCTCCTTGTCGATGCCCGTTCTGCGGATGCGCTTGATCGCTTCCTCGACGGTCATCTTCGGACGGAGGATGACGCACTCGGTCGTCATGATCGAGCCGGCGCTGTCCTCCGGATAATTCATGATGCGGTTGATCTCCTTGCGGGTCTCGGGATCCGCCTGGCGCAGGATACGCTTGACGACGTTCGCCGGCATCTCCTCGATCAGGTCGACCGCGTCGTCGACATACATCTCGTCGATGACTTCCTTCAGCTCCGTATCCGAGAAGCCGTGGATCAACAGCTCCTGGGTTTCCTCGTCCATCTCAACGAAGGTGTCCGCCGCGGTCTCCTTGGGCAGCAGCCGGAACAGGATCGCGGACTTCTCGCTCTGGAGATCCTCGAACACCGCCGCGATATCGACCGGGTTGAGGGTGGTCAGGATGTCCCTGAGGGTCGCGTACCGCTTCTTTTCGAGCAGGGTCGAGATCGTCTCGAACAAGCTCACTGTGTTGGTTCTTTCCATAAAAATAGCCTCCTACCGATTAATGGGTGCAAAAAATCATAGGCACACCGGTAGAAGGGTTGATAAAGATACCGTTTGCTGATCATCATTAAAAGACTTTCAGGGCTGATAGCAAAGCTTTTTAATGATGATTAGAATATTGATTGCGCGCGACAATACGGACGTAACCGCAGTATACGCCGGCTGTCACACAGTATCTTCGTCGCCCTCCGGTGCCGCTGCTACTTCCTGCGTCCATATTCTCGCCTCTTTCTTTACAGGATTCGACCATAGGTGGCCGTACTCTTATTTTACTCTCCCGCACAGGAGAAGTCAACCACAATATCTGTCAAAATTTCATCATAATACACTTGATTTTGTGGTATTGATACTCTATAATAGGGATGAAAACAGAAATCACGGCGTTTTGTTACATCACGCCGCATGTCAGGAGAATTCAGAATGGAAAAAAAGTTTGAACAAAAGCTCAAGGCGTTCCTGCCTTATATCATCATCATCGGACTGGTCTACCTCTTGGTACCCGCTCTGCTGTTCGTCGGCTCCGACGCGATCTCCTATCTCGTCCTCATCGGCGTTCTGCCGCTGACGGCGGGTATCTGCTGTGCGCACTACGCGATGCACAAGGAGAACGACTTCTACCTGTGTCTCGTCGCGCCGATCTTCTTCATCCCCGCGATGTTCCTGTATCCGATCTTCCGCTCCGGTGCGCTGATCGCGCTGATCTATCTGGTGTCCTACCTGCTGTGCGGCTATCTCGGACTGACCATCGGCGACATCCTCGCCGGCAGCAAGGGTCGCGGTAAGAAGAGAGGCAAAGCTCCCGAAGCCGCCGAGGACGCTCCCCGCAAGCCCGCCGAGCGCAGAGCCGCTCGCAGAACCGACGACGAGGACGAGCCTGTCCGCCGCGTCCGCAGATCCTCCGCCCGCCCCGAGCGCGTTGAGGTCGAGAAGGACGACGATCTCTTCACCGAGGATCCCTATCAGGACGACAGCCTGAACACCGCAACCACCTCGGACGACATCGACGCGATCCTCAGCGAGATCCACCGCAACCGCGACAACATGTAAATAACCGAACCACCTCTCCGCTGTCAGATACGACGTATCCTTGACAGCGGTTTTTTTTGACGTTTTTTCACGAAAAACCACCGCTCGGACTGCTCGGTTTTTCCGACGTCCGATATTGACACCACCCGCCGTTGTGATATAATACAATTATACTGAGGCAGTTTATACTAATTGCCAAAAAAACCTTTAACATCTATTGCGTTAAATTCCGCAAATATCTTGTTTACGCGTTTTAATTGAAATCAGTATGACACGCCAAACGCAAATGATCCGTTCAAAATCCTATCGGCAGGGAGAAAAAATGTTCCGTAAAATCCGAGCGCTGGACTACAAGGTGACCGACAGCATCACCAAAATACACTGCCGCTTTCTCGACAGGCTGATGGTAATTATGACCTATGCGGGTACGGGTGCGCTGATCTGGTGGGTCGCGCTGGCGATACCGTTTTTGATCGTCAGGGAATACCGCCACACCGCGTTCACGCTGATCACGGCGCTGGGCATCAACTACCTGATCGGCGAGGTCATCATCAAGAAGTCCGTCGGACGCGGTCGCCCCTCGAACCTGATCGACGAGGAAGAGATGAAGATCCACAAACCCAAGGACAACTCCTTCCCCTCGGGTCACACGGCGTCGTCCTTCTGCGCGTTCACGGTCACGCTGTGGAACTGTCCCGCCTACTTCTGGATCCCCGCGCTGGTCGTCGCGTGCCTGATCAGCTTTTCGCGGCTGTACCTGAGGGTGCATTACCTCTCCGACATCGTCGGCGGCGTGATACTGGGACTGCTCGACGGCACGCTGGTGAGCCTGGTCTTCACCCACCTGATCTTCAAATAACACCGAGGTTGTCTTTTGACAGCCTCTTTTTTATTGAAAAACCTGTTGATTTAGAAAAACAAAATAAACAAATACGGATAGATAAGGAAACAAATGCGTCATCATCGACGTAGGGGCGGATGCCCTCATCCGCCCGCCGGTAGAAACGTTTCAACCCTATCTGCGGTTTCAGATAACATCTACGCTCGTCATGCTGCGGGCGACCAATGAGATCTCCCCTAAGGGGAGGTGTCGCGAAGCGACAGAGGGGAGCCGTCTCCGGCTGAGGAACGCCCCTACGGAAAGGTTTCACGAAGCGACAGAGGGGAGCCTTCTCCGGCAAGGCATCCGCCCCTACGTCGATAAAAAACGTTTGCATTGTTCTCTATTCGGTTTTGGTTATTCTGTTGTTCCTGTCAACAGTTGATGTGGTTGTCCTTTGGCAGCCTCTTTTTTATTGAAAAACCGCTGAAAAAGATCCGCCGGTGAAAAAACCGAAAAATATTCTTTTCAACGATTGACAAGCAAAATATTACTATTTGTATATTTTTTCTCGATTATTTCAAATTAGAAAGATAACATTTTTCTTACAGAACAATTATGGAAAAGTCGGATTTCGTAACAATTCCGTCATAACTCAGGAATAATCTGGACTTTAGGGCATGAGTTATCCATGTTATCCACAGAGTTATCAACATTTTTATTGAATAATCCGAATAATACAAATCGTATAATTTCTAAAACCTCAAAAACGGTAATTCGCCGCGGGAATCAAAACCCTCCCCCGCCGATAATAAAGTACAAGACCTCCGACATATATTTACAAATACGAGTGGTTTCGGAGGGATTTCATGAAAAACAAGGGCTATGTGATTTCCGAGCTGGCAGGCTGTGCGGGGATCATCCCCGCGGCGGTCTGGCTGCATTTTGTCTTTCGACGATACGGCGTGAGCGCTCTGTCCATCCTGTTCGGCGCGGTCAACGAGAGCGTCTGGGAGCATGTCAAGGTGATCTCCGCCGCCTATATCGCCTACGCGATCCTCGAGCTGTTGTGGATCAAGGTGAGCTTTCACCGCTACGTCGCCGTGAAGGTCGCCGTGCTGTACCTGCTGATGGCGGCGGCTATCGTCCTCGGATACGGATGCAGGCTCGTTTTCGGGGAGCATCCCGCAACGGTCGATATCCTCGTCGCCGGTGTGCTGATCATCGCGGCACAGGCGTTGTCGTGCCGACTGATGACGAGCGGGCGCATCTCGGGCGACTACTTCGCGCCGGCAGTGTTCCTTTTACTGCTGTACTATCTGATGTTCTTCTCGTTCACCATCTATCCCCCGCGCTTCGATCTCTTCCGAGATCCCGACAGCGGCGGCTTCGGCTATGTCGAAAAGCTCGTCGAAAAGCGTCTGAATCCGTAGGCGGCGGCAGGATTTTCCAAGAGAAATTTCTTTTTATTTCCTGCCGAGAAGCAAAGCGTCTGTCAAGATATGGTATACTATCTCCGTGTGATGATACAATATCATGTATAGGTGCGTCTTATTATGCCGAATTATCAGAACAAACAGGACGAAAAATTCAGCTCCGATGAGCTGCTCATCGGTCGCAATCCGATCATCGAGGCGCTCTCGAGCGGCAGGTCGATCATCAAGGTCATGGTCGCAAAGGGCGTGACGACGGGTCCCGCAGTGGAGATCGCCGCCAAAGCCCGCAAGGCGGGCGTCCCCGTACAGGAGGTCGACCGCAAGAAGCTCGACTTCATGACCTCGTCGGCAACCCATCAGGGCGTTGTCGCGCTGTGCGCGATGAAGGAATACGCGAGCGTGGAGGATATCCTGAAGCTCGCGGAGGATCGCGGCGAGCAGCCCTTCATCATTATCCTCGACGAGATCGAGGATCCGCACAACCTCGGCGCGATCGTGCGCTCGGCGGAGTGTGCGGGCGCTCACGGCGTGATCATCAAGAAGCGCCATGCCGCGGGGCTGACCTATACCGCCTATAAAGCGGCGGCGGGCGCACTGGAATACATGCCCGTCGCGCGCGTCAACAATATTTCCGACACCATCGAACAGCTCAAAAAGCAGGGCGTCTGGATCTACGGCGCGGATATGAACGGCGAGGATTACCTCAAGACCGATTTCTCCGGCGCGTGCGCGCTGGTCGTCGGCAACGAGGGCAAGGGCATCTCGCGGCTGGTTCGCGAGAAATGCGACGTCATCGTGTCGCTGCCCCTCAAGGGACGGATCAACTCCCTCAACGCCTCCGTCGCCGCGGGAATATTGATGTATAAGATCGCTGAGAAAAGATAATAGTTGGTAGTTGGTGGTTGGTAGTTCTGTCGGGAAACGCTTCGCGTTTTGGAATCTATGCCCATACGGAAAACCGAGATTCTCTCGGTGTGGTATCTCGTTTCATGAACATCCCTACGATATCGGAAATCAATTTTGATTTCCGAACGGGAGGAGCAAGCCCCTCCCCTACAACTAACTACCAACTACCAACCACCAACTACCAACTACCAACCACCAACTACCAACTACCAACCACCAACTACCAACCACCAACCACAAACAAGGAGATGATTCAATGAGCCTGTTCCGCAAGGACAAGGACAAGCCTGCCGAGCCTGTCAAGCCCTCCGCAGAGGAAGAGATCCTCGACGAGGCTGAGGAAGAACTGACAGATATCAGCGAAGCGGGCGCTGACGCGTCGGATGACGCATCATCTGAATCTATCAATGACAGCGGGGATATGGAGGAGATCTACTCCACCCGCGATAAAAGGATCAAATACAGACGGCTCAACTCCATCGAGGAGGAGGCGGCGGAACGCCGCCGCGAGATGACCAAAGAGGAACTCATGCGCGGCAAGCTCGAGTTCTCGGACACCACCCGGTACGTTGCGCCCGAGGTCGAGCTGGAAGCCGAGTACGATCCCGACGCCACCGTCGCCGAGGACATCATCGAGGACGTCGGCGAGGTCAGAAGCCTGAGAAACGTCTATGTCCAGGACATCGACGACATCGACATCAGCCTCGACCCGATGGAGAACCTGCGCGCCTATGAACGCAAGGCAGGCGACAAGGAGCGCTACGAGGAACGCCACACCGAGAAGCCCGTCACACCCTACCAGTCGACCGGCGAGAAGATCGTCGCGCGCGTGCCGGTCTATCAGCATGACAGCAAGATCGAGAAGATCTACCTCAAGGCGGGTCGCTTCACAGAGGTCGTCGAGAGCGAATACGACGAGTATCTCACCTCGACCGACCCGACCATCTCGAAAAACTATCATGCCATGCAGAAGGCGATCAAACCCCGCCAAAGCCTGCTCTTCACCCTAAGCCGGATGGCGCAGAAGCGCAAGGAGGAAGCCGAGAAGCAGAAGGAGCGCGAGGCGGTCACGGAAGCCGCCAAGGAGAACTTTGACGAGGAACCCGCTCCCACGGTGAAGAAGAAGCCGTCGCCCGTCGGCAAATTCTTCCGCGTGATCGGCGCCCTGCTGTCCCAGACCTTCACCTCCGCTCCCGAGAAAAAGCAGGAGGAAACACCCGACTATCACAGCCGCGAGGATGAAAAATACGTCCTCGGCACGCTGAGACAGAATATCAAAAAGCTCGCCCTGCACACAGCGGTGTTCGCGCTGATCTCGGTCACGCTGCTGGTGCTGCTGTTCGTCAGGGATACCCTCGCGGGCATCCAAAACGTCGGCTCGCTCGTCTACTGCGGGATCAACCTGCTGCTCACGATCGGACTGGGCGTCGTCGGAAGATCCTACATCGTCGGCGGGCTGAGACCGCTCTCGCGTTTTCGCGGCAACAGCGACACCGCGTCTGCTCTCGCCTATCTCGGATGCCTCTTGCAGAGCATCGTCGCGATGTTCACCGCGTCGTCGTTCACCAACGGCGAGCATCACCTCTACAGCTTCGTGGCGGCGTTCGCGCTGCTGCTCAATACCGTGGGACGCCTGCTGATGGCGCTGAGGGTCAAGAGCAACTTCAGCTTCATCACCTCCCACTCCCCCGCCTATGCGGCGAAGATCTTCAAGGATGAAGAGACCGCGCGCCGCATGGTCAGCGGCACCACCGCCTCAAAGGGCGTGGTCGCCTATCAGCATATCACCCGATTCTTATCGGATTTTCTCAAGATTTCCTACGCGCCCGACCCCAGCGAGGAGGTCTCGGGCAAGATCACGCCCATCACCGTCATCAGCTCGCTGTTCGTGGCGATCATCTACGCGATCCTCTTCCACTCGGTACAGGGAACGATCTCGGCGCTCGCCGTGATGCTGTGCATCAGCGTGCCGTTCACGGCGCTGCTCGCGGGCAACATTCCCATGCTCCTGTTCAGCAAAAAGATGCTCAAGGAGGGCGCGATGGTGGCTGGTTATCCGTCGGTCAGACAGTTCTGTGACACCACCGCCGTGATGATCCCCGCCGCTCAGCTGTTCCCCAAGGGGTGTGTGCGGCTCGATCAGCTGGTACCCTATCAGCGGCTGCGCGTCGACGAGAACCTCCTGATGGCGGCGGCGGTACTCAGAGAAGCCAACTCCCCCATCGCACCGGTATTCGACGAGCTGGTCACCGAGTATCAGGGCAGGCTGCCCGAGGTGGAAAGCGTCATCTATGAGGACAAGAGCGG
>JAFSRK010000085.1 GCA_017446165.1 Ruminococcus sp. | reverse complement strand
CGACAATCAGGAGGCGACCGTCACGACAGCGAAGCTCAACGGCAAACGCATCCCCGAGGACAGCTTCAACATCTTCTTCCAGAACTTAAGCGGCATGAAGAACCTCGGCGCGGTGAACGAGTCCGGCACGAACATCGTCTACATCGCGCGCGTCCGCTACAACAACGGCCGCTCAGAGGACACGATCGCCGTCTACGACACCGGCAGCAACAGCTGTCCCGTCGCGCTGAACGGCATCCTGATCGGCTCGGTCGCGAAATCCCATGTCACCGCGCTGCAAAAGGACGTCGTCACCATCTCCGACGGCAAGATTCCAAATAACCTGTAATACTTACAAAAAGCAACAACCGCTCCCCTGAGTCAAAAGCTCAAGGAAGCGGTTTTCTTTATCTTCGAAAACTAATAACTGACCACTGGTCACTAACCACTGACAACTGAGAGAATTACAGCCATTTCTTTTTCTTGAAGAAGAGCAGGCTGGCGACGAGGATCACGAGGCTGACGATGATCACAACGGGATAGCCCCACGGCGAATCCAGCTCCGGCATGTTGCGGAAGTTCATGCCGTACCAGCCGACGATCAGCGTCAGCGGCATGAAGATGGTGGTCACGACGGTCAGGATCGTCATGATGCGGTTCTGTCTGACATCAAGGTGCGCCTTGTAGATGTCGCGGATCTGGTTCGCGTGATCGGTGATCGCGACCGTTGCGCTTCGCAGCCGCTCCACACGGTTGAAGAACAGGCGGAAGTAGCGCAGGTTCTCGGCGGTGAAGAAGTTGTTCTCGTTCTCCTCCAGCTCCTGGGTGAAGTCGACGAGATGCTCATAGTGGATCCTCAGATCGCGCAGGTGCGAGCGGATCTCGCCGAGGCGATCGGTGACATCGACGTCCTTGTCGAGATTCACGGCGTCCTCCATGCCGTCCAACTCACGGTCATAGCGCTCGATCAGCTCGCGGTCGTCCGCGACGATCTGCTCGAGGAAATCATAGAGGAACCGCTCCAGCGACGGCAGCCTCCACCGCTTTGTCCGGCTGATCTGCTCGAGTGTTTTCGCGGCGTAGCCGGAGTCGTCGATGAAGACGATGCCCTTCTCGTCCAGCGCGAACGCAAAGCGCACCTCCTCCGCCTCAGGGTTGTTACGGTCGGGGATGCTGAAGCTGCCTGTCAGCGAATCATAGTTGACCTCCGCCTTGGTGGAATGGATCTCATGCGCAAAGGGACCGATGTCAATGCCCATGTCGAAGCTCCCGCGCTCGATCAGCCATTGACTGCGAGTGAGTACCGCGACATAGGGAACGCTGCTGTCTCCGAGCTTTTCCTTGTCGACCTCTGTGAGAGTGGAACGGATCAGATAATACATAGTGAACCCCGCTTTCCTGTATGGTTTCGAACCCAGTATACCACGCCGTATCCCATAACACAACCCCGCCCACGCAAAAACGGCACCCCTTGCGGGGTGCCGAAAAATGATTTTGGGAATGATTTATGCTGTGATGTATTCGCCGATGCCATAGGGATCATCGAAGCCCGCGATATAGCGCTG
>JAFSRK010000084.1 GCA_017446165.1 Ruminococcus sp. | reverse complement strand
GGAGGTTAATTATGAGGACATCCTCAAAGATGTTGTCGAGCGTGATTACAACGACTCTCACCGCGAGATTGCGCCTCTCAAGCCCGCCGATGACGCGGTGATCGTAGACACCTCCGGCGAGGATCTCGAGACCTCCGTCAATAAACTGCTGGATATCATGAGGTGCCGTCTATGAAAAAGAAGAAAAACCATTTTTACTTTTTCTGGCGTGCAGTCGTTATGCTGCCGTTCAAGCTGATCAAGGGCATGCGCTTCAAGGGCAGCGAGAACGTTCCCGCGGACGGAGCGTATATCCTTGCCTCTAACCACCGTGAAGCAGTCGATCCGATCATGCTCGGCTGCGGACTGAAGCGTCAGGTGCAGTTTATGGCTAAGGCGGAGCTGTTCGAGAAGAAGTTCATCGGCTGGTTCCTCGGCAAGCTCGACGCGTTTCCGGTTGAGCGCAGTTCCTCTGCGGCTCGCGGCGCGATCAAGCATTTCGAGAAGGTCGTCGAGGATGGCAACCTGATGGGAATCTTCATCGAGGGTACGCGTTCCAAGACGGATGACTTCCTCCCACCGAAAAACGGCGTCAGCCTGATCGCATGGGATACCAAAACCCCTGTCATCCCTGTCTGCATCACCCATTTCGGCAGAAAACGCCTGATCCACTACGGCAAGCCGCTCTCACTCGAGGACATGGGCTTTGAGAAAGGCGGCGCGAGAGAATTCCGCAACGCCAGCCGCGTCATCATGGATCATATCAAGGCGCTCAGAGAAGAGGATCTGCGTGAGTAAGATTACTGTAGCCAAGACAGCCGGCTTCTGCTTCGGCGTGAACCGCGCCGTCAATATCGCCTATGACGTTGCCGAAAAGGGCGGCGGCTGTACCCTCGGCCCGATCATACACAACAAGGAGATGGTCGAGGAGCTGACGCGCCTCGGCGTCGGCTCGGTCGGCTCGATCGACGAGATAGGGGACAAGACCCCTGTGATCATCCGCTCTCACGGTGTTGAACGATCCGTCTATGACGAGCTTTCCCGACGCGGCATCGAGTATATCGACGCGACCTGTCCCTTTGTGTCAAAGATCCACCGCATCGTCAGGGACAACAGTAAGGCGGGCGACATCATCCTGCTTGCCGGTGACAAGAATCATCCGGAGGTGCAGGGGATTGTCAGCAATTGCGTGAGCGAATGCTATACCTTCAACACCGAGGATGAGTTGACTGAGATTTTAAAAATAATTCCAATAGAGAATAATAATGGCGTTTGTGTGGTCGCTCAGACGACCTTTAACGAAAAAATATGGAAAAAATGTTTAAAAAATATCAAAAAACTATATACAAATGCCAAAATTTTTGATACAATATGTAATGCTACGTCAAAGCGACAAGCTGAGGTTCATACCTTATCGGCTCAGTCCGACTGTATGATCGTTATCGGCGACCGCTCCAGTTCCAATACAAACAAGCTATTTTCCATTTGTCGGAACAACTGCGATCGCACATGGCTGATCCAGACAGCAGACGAGCTTGACGAGTCTATGATCGCCGACGCCGACGCTATCGGCGTGACAGCCGGAGCTTCTACTCCGGATAGGATTATAAAGGAGGTACTGGATAAAATGAGTGATTTAACCACATCCAGCGTAAACGAAACTGAAAACTTTGAGGAGATGTTAGAAGAATCTCTGAAGAGCTTAAATACAAATGAAAGGGTTATGGGTACTGTCGCCAGCATTACACCGAACGAAGTGTATGTTGAAGTAGACGGCAGAAAGCAGACCGGCTTCATCCCGATTGATGAGCTGTCTGCCGCTCCTGTATCGAACGCCGAAGACATCGTCAAGGTCGGCGATCGTGTCGAGCTGCTGATCATGAAGACCAACGACGTTGAAGGCACCATCATGCTGTCAAAGCGCAGAGTCGACGCTCAGAAGGGCTTCGAAGAGCTGCAGAAGGCTTATGACGAGAAGACTGTCCTCTCCGGCAAGGTCACCGAGGTCGTATCCGGCGGCGTTATCGTTGTCAGCAACGACATCCGTGTATTCATCCCCGCTTCTCAGGCTACTTTAGAGCGTGACGCTAACCTCGAGGACCTCAAGGGTCAGGACGTCCAGTTCCGCCTGATTGAGCTGTCCCAGCGCGGCAGAAGAAGAAAAATCATCGGCTCCATCAAGTCCGTTCTCCGTGACGAGTTCGCTCAGAAGCGCGCTGCTTTCTGGGAGACCGCCGAGGTCGGCAAGGTCTACACCGGCACTGTCCGCACTCTGACCTCTTACGGCGCCTTTGTTGATCTGGGCGGCGTATCCGGTATGATCCATATTTCCGAGCTTTCATGGCTGCGCATCAAGCACCCGAGCGAGGTTGTTAACGTAGGCGACACCGTTGAAGTATACATCAAGGACATCAACCCCGAGACCAAGAAGATCTCTCTCGGCTACAAGAAGACCGAGGATAATCCGTGGCTCATCCTCGAGCAGCAGTATCCTGTCGGCACCATCGTTCAGGCGAAGGTCGTCGGTCTGACTGCGTTCGGTGCATTCGCGAACATCATCCCCGGTATCGACGGTCTGATCCATATTTCTCAGATCTCCAACAAGCGCATCGAGAAGCCCTCTGATGAGCTGAAGGTCGGCGATGTTGTCGATGCGAAGATCATCGCGATCGACTTTGAGAAGAAGCGTGTCAGCCTGTCTATCCGCGCTCTGCTTCCCGAGGCTCAGCCCGCTCCCGTTGAGGAAGAGCCTGAGACAGTTGAGGACGAGGTAGTCGCTGTTGCCGAGCCCGACGCCGCTCCTGTTATCAGCGAATCCGTCGAGGTCGAAGAGGCTGAATAATCTGAGAATATCCGGGCATCCTTTTGGGTGCCCGTTTTCTTCATATAGCTGTTTTTAGGTGATTGATATGTTAAATAATATTACAAACGATACCCGCGCGGTATTTACCCAGCTGATCGAGGAAGCAAAGCTTAGAGAAGGCTCGATCGTCGTTCTCGGCTGTTCGACCAGCGAGGTCGGCGGCAGTCGCATCGGAACCCACTCCAGCATGGAGATCGCCGCGGCAATCTATGATGGTTTTTTCGATCTGCTGAAGGAAAAGGGAATCTATCTTGCCGCCCAATGCTGTGAGCATTTGAACCGCGCTTTGGTGATTGAACGCGAGCTTGCGACAAAGCTCAATATCCCTGTTGTCAACGCCGTACCCCAGCCGAAGGCGGGCGGCAGCTCCGCAACCACAGCCTATGCGCGCATGGATGATCCTGTTCTTGTCGAGAGAATCAAGGCTGACGCGGGCGTTGATATCGGCGGCACGCTGATCGGTATGCATCTGAAAGAGACTGCTGTTCCGCTCAGACTGCCCCAGAAGAAGATCGGCGAGGCGTTCGTCGCCTCAGCCCGCACACGCGCGAAGTTTATCGGCGGCGCACGCGCTGTCTATGACCCCGAATTACTGTGAGGTGACACCATGACCGCGAAAGAAGAATTCATCAAGATCTATACCGATAACATCACTCGAAAGGGTTCACAGGAGCTTTTGGAATGGATCCAGAAGACCGACTTTTTCACCGCTCCCGCTAGCACGAAGTTCCACTGTGCGTGTGAGTGCGGACTTGTCATGCACTCCGTCAGCGTCTTCAACACCCTGATCGAAAAGCACTTTGACGAGGACAACGACAGTATCGAGAGCTTTGCCATCTGCGCGCTGCTCCACGATCTGTGCAAGGCGCAGTTCTACAAGGTCTCCACCCGCAACGTCAAGAATGACGAGACCGGTCAGTGGGAGAAGGTCCCTTACTATACCGTCGACGACAGCTTCCCCTACGGTCACGGTGAGAAGTCCGTGTTCCTGATCGAGCGCTTCATGCGCTTAAAGCTCGAGGAAGCGATGGCGATCCGTTGGCACATGGGCGGCTTTGACGATAACAGCGGCTATGCGATCAGTCAGGCTTACGATCGCTATCCTCTCGCGGTCAAGCTCCATCTCGCCGATTTGGAGAGTACATATCTCAGAGAAAAGGGAACGTCATCCGTTCGCAGGTAAACCATGAATTTTGAAGAAGCAAAACGAAAGGTAGCAGAGCTTACCAAAGAGCTGAACTACCACAACGACCGGTATTATAACCACGACGATCCGGTAATCTCGGACTATGAGTACGACGCGATGCTGCGCGATCTCGAGAACCTCGAAGCGGAGTTTCCTCAGCTGTTATCTCCGACCTCGCCGACCCAGCGCGTTGGCGGAAGCAGGGGAGAGAAGTTCTCGCCCGTGACCCATACCGTCCCGATGGAGAGTCTGCACGACTCGTTTTCTGCGGACGAGATACGCGATTTTGACCGCAAGGTGCGCGAGGTAATCGACCGCCCTGTCTATGTCGTCGAGCCGAAGTTCGACGGCTTGTCCGTATCCTGTGAGTACCGCAACGGCGTGTTCGTGCGCGGCTCGACCCGCGGAGACGGAACGGTCGGCGAGGATGTCACCGAGAATCTGATGACGATCAAGAGCCTGCCGAAGCGACTCGAGAACGCGCCTGCGTTTTTGGAGGTTCGCGGCGAGGTCTATATGTCCGTCGCGACCTTTGAGCGCATCGTGCAGGAGCAAGAGAACAACGGTGAGAAGCCGTTCAAGAATCCCCGCAACGCCGCGGCGGGATCACTGCGACAGAAGGATGCGAAGATCACCGCGCGCCGCAACCTCGATATCTTTGTTTTCAACATCCAGGCGATTGAGGGCGTCGAGATCACGACCCATGTCGAGTCGCTGAATTATCTGACCGAGTTGGGCTTTCCGACTGCGTTCTATCGTTCCTACGACAACGTCGACGAGGTGCTGGAGGAGATCGACTATATCGACAAGCACAGGGGCGATCTGCCCTGTGACATCGACGGCGCCGTTGTCAAGGTCAACAGCCTGAGCGACCGTGAGCTGCTCGGCAGTACCGCAAAATTTCCCCGATGGGCGGAGGCATATAAGTATCCGCCGGAGGAAAAGGAATCGGAGCTGCTCGATATCGAGATCAACGTCGGTCGTACCGGTGCGCTGACGCCTGTTGCAATCTTCCGACCGATCTTGCTCGCGGGTACAACGGTATCCCGCGCAACCCTCCACAACGAGGACTTCATCAGAGAACGCGACATCCACATCGGTGATACCATCCTTGTCCGCAAGGCAGGCGAGATCATTCCCGAGGTGCTGTCCGTTACCAGGCATGCTGAAAACGGAGCGCCGTTCAGCTTCCCTGAAAAATGCCCCTCCTGCGGCAGTCCGATTATTCGCGAGGAGGGCGAAGCCACCGCGCGCTGTACCAATACCGATTGTCCGGCACAGCTTCTGCGCCATCTCATCCACTTTGTGTCGCGTGACGCGATGGATATCGACGGATTAGGTCCTGCTGTCCTTGAACAGCTTCTCAGCGGCGGGATGATTAAGTCCTTCTCCGATCTCTACCGCTTAGAACTCGAGCCGCTCTCACAGCTTGATCGTATGGGCATGAAATCCGCTCAGAATCTGATCGACGCGATCGAGAAGTCGAAACAGGCGGAGATCTACCGTCTGGTATTTGCCCTCGGCATCCGACATATCGGCGAAAAAGCGGCAAAGCTTTTGTGTGAGCATTTCCTTTCCATTGAGAATCTTTTCACCGCGTCCGTCGAAGAAATCAGCGCCATCGACGGCTACGGCACGATCATGGCTGAGTCGGTCCACGACTACTTCTCGCTCGACGCTACCCGCGCCCTGATCGATGAACTCAAGTCCCTCGGCGTCCTTATGAAGCCGCTTGAGAAGAAGGAAAAGGAAGGCATGTTTCTCGGAAAGACCTTTGTCCTGACCGGAACGCTGCCGACCATGAGCCGCAAGGAGGCGTCAGCGCTGATCGAACAAAACGGCGGCAAGACATCCTCCTCCGTGTCAAAAAAGACCGACTATGTCCTTGCGGGTGAGGACGCAGGATCGAAGCTGACCAAAGCGCAGTCCCTCGGCATCACCATTATCTCCGAAGCCGAGCTGTTGAATATGTTAGGTTGATATTTATCATATGAACCTGTCCGATTATTGCGGACAGGTTCTATTTTTTTGCCCCGGGACATACCATCTAATTAAGACAACCTGTTCGGGAGGCTCAAAAATGCGGATGGAAAATGAAAGCATACTGACGATTTTGCGGCATTTGCCCGGTCATATTCGAGCGCCGATGGAGCGAACCGTGCCGCTGTTTTTGCAAGGCGTACAGGAGATCATCCTGCGTGCTGACAGACCGATCGCGATCGAATGTGCCGATCATCGGTTCTACTTGTCAGAAAGCGGAAATGCAGTTGATTCACTTCACACAGTCGGACTGCTGAAAGCGTCGGCAAGCGATATCTTCGAGATATTTAAAAGTATTTGTGATTATTCGGTCTACGCCCGCCAAGCCGAGCTGAACCGCGGATATATCACGATCGAAAACGGCGTTCGCGTCGGAATCTGCGGGACTGCCGTTGTCCGAGACGGTATCATCGTGAATATCAAGGATATCACAACGCTGAGCTTTCGCGCAGCACGCGAGGTCATCGGGTGTTCTTGCGAGCTGATCGGGATGATCCGACCCCTCGACGGCGTGCTGATCGTCGGTCCGCCCTCGAGCGGTAAAACGACCCTTATCCGCGATATGACGCGCATTCTCTCAGAACGTCATAGGGTCAGTGTGATCGATGAACGCAACGAGATCTCAGCAACGGTCGGCGGAAGGAGTGGATGTGATATCGGGATGGCTGATGTCATCGTCGGGATGGATAAGGGCAGAGGGATCATCACCGCCCTGCGCAGTATGTCGCCCGATATCATTATTTGTGATGAACTCGGCGGCAAAAACGATGCCGACGCTTTGCGCTATGCTCTCAGATGCGGCGTGTCGTTTATTGCGACCGTTCACGCGAGGGATATCGGTGATCTGCGGAGCCGTCCCGTAACCGCCGAGCTGCTGAATACCGGCGCTTTTCGCTATGTCGTTTTCCTAGACGACAGACACAATGCGGGTCGGATCGGACGTATCTATGAAATGAGGGATCGCTATCGTTAAGCTGATCCTCTGCATGATCGTGGTGACTGCCGCGCTTTTGATCGGCGTGTATTTTTCGTTGCGCCTGTCTGAACGGACAAAGCTGCTTTCGTCATTCATATCACTGCTCGAGGAAGTTTCTCTGAGGATGACCTACATCTCATCCGACCTCGCCTCATTGTTCAAGGATAACTTCGCAGGCTTTGAATTCTCTCCGAATCAGCCCTTCGTACCTCAGTTCAGCATGATGATCAAGCAGTACAAAGGAACGCTGTCAGCGGATGACATCGCTCTCTTGAATGATTTTTCAAAAGGACTCGGTACCAGCGATACAGCCTCTCAGCTCCGGCATATTCAATTATATGTCAAGCTGCTGCAGGAACAGCTGAACAAGGCGCGTGATGAGGTTGAACGCAAGTCTAAGCTCTATCGAATTTTGCCCCTGTCGGCAGGTATCGCCGTAGCCGTTTTACTCATATAGGAAGGTGAAAGCATTGGACGTTGATATGATATTTAAGATCGCCGCCATCGGGATCATCGTGGCGATCCTCAACCAACTGCTGGTGCGCAGCGGGCGTGAGGAACAGGCGCTTCTCACGACGATCGCGGGACTGGTTGTCGCACTGATGATGATCATCTCCCAGATCAGTGATCTTTTCACCACGGTGAAAAGCACCTTCGGTCTTTGATATGGAGGTGTTTTCCGTATGCGCGGTCGCGATCCTCTCGGCGGTCATCGCCCTGCTTCTGCGCCGCCAAAGTCCCCAGACCGCCTTGCTGTTATCCATAGGAGCAGGCACGCTGATCATCCTTTCTGTTTTGAAAAACATCGTCCTCGCGACCGAGAGCGTCAACAGCCTGCTCACGGCGGGCGGGATCAATTCGGAGTACAT
>JAFSRK010000083.1 GCA_017446165.1 Ruminococcus sp. | reverse complement strand
GCCGACAAGATGAGCCACATCTCCACCGGCGGCGGCGCTTCTCTCGAGTACCTCGAGGGCAAGGTTCTGCCCGGTATCGCGGCGATCGCTGACAAAGACTAATTCGTAACCTATCGGAGGGCGGTTCCATGCCGCCCTCTGTTACCATCATCAGAAAGGAACAGTAATATGTTATTTGATTCTTTAGCAAAGGGTCTGAGAAAGACCATCATCGCAGGCAATTGGAAAATGAACAAGACTCCCTCCGAGGCGAAGGAGCTGCTCGAGCAGATCGCTCCGCTGGTCAAGGATGCTGAGTGCGAGGTCGTCGCGTGCGTACCCTATGTTGACCTTGCGACCGCAGTCGAGGCAACCAAGGGTACCAACATCAAGATCGGCGCCGAGAACTGCCACTGGGAGGAAAAGGGCGCTTATACCGGCGAGATCAGCACCGGCATGCTCAAGGAGATCGGCGTAGAATACGTCGTGATCGGTCACTCCGAGCGCAGACAGTACTTCGGCGAGACCGACGAGACCGTCAACAAGAGAACCAAGGCTGCCCTCGCGGCGGGTCTCAAGCCCATCGTCTGTGTCGGCGAGCTGCTCTGGGAGCGCGAGTGCAACATCACCAAGGAAGTCATCGGTCGTCAGATCAAGCTCGACCTGTGGGATGTCTCCGCAGAGGAGCTGAAGAACGTCGTCATCGCCTATGAGCCTGTATGGGCGATCGGCACCGGCAAGACCGCTACCGCCGAGCAGGCAGAAGAGGTCTGTGAATACATCCGTCTGTGCCTGAAGGCTCTCTACGGCTTCGAGGCGGCTCAGGGCGTCACCATCCAGTACGGCGGCTCCATGAACGACCAGAACGCAAAGGAGCTTCTCAGCAAGCCCAACGTCGACGGCGGTCTGATCGGCGGCGCTTCTCTGGTAGCCGAGAAATTCGCGGCGATCGTCGCGGCAACCGCCTCCGAATACTAATACCTATCACCGGTGAGGAGCAAGCTGTCAATTGACAGTTGACAACGGATAACTGAGGGTGGGCTTTGCCCACACCCGATTCCGATGCGGAACGACGGACACGCGTGTCGGTATCACCCCTACGGAATAAACCGACGTTGCATAGAAGGCGTAGGGGCGGATGCCCACATCCGCCCGGTCGCAAGGGCATTTCACCCCTATCTGCTGTTGCCGATGTCATCCCCGCCCGTCATTCTGCGGGCGACCAATGGTCGCCCCTACAATCCTACATAGAGAGGAACAACTTATGAAAAAACCTGTAGCATTAATCATCATGGACGGCTTCGGCATTGCGCCCAAGTACGGCAACGCGATCACCTACGCGCGCACGCCGTATCTTGATCAGCTGTTCTTCAAAAACCCCGTTACCATGATCGGCGCGTCGGGTCTTGACGTCGGTCTGCCCCACGGTCAGATGGGTAACAGCGAGGTCGGTCACACCAACATCGGCGCCGGACGCATCGTCTATCAGGAGCTGACCCGCATCACCAAGTCCATCGAGGACGGCGACTTCTTTGAGAACGAGGCGCTGTGCAAGGCGGTCGACAACGCGATCGCAAACAACAGCTCCCTGCATCTCTTCGGACTGCTGTCCCCCGGCGGCGTCCACAGCCACGACACCCACCTCTACGGCATCCTTGAGCTTGCGAAGCGCAAGGGTCTCGAGAAGGTGTTCATCCACGCCTTCCTTGACGGTCGTGACGTTCCCCCCTCCAGCGCGAAGGAATACGTCGCGAACGCTGTCAAGAAGTGTGAGGAGATCGGCGTCGGCAGGATCGCCACCGTCATGGGTCGCTACTACGCGATGGACCGCGACAACCGCTGGGAGCGCGTCGAGAAGGCTTATGCCGCGATCACCTACGGCGAGGGCGTTCAGGAGACCGACCCCGTCGAGGCGGTTCAGAACTCCTATGACAACGGCGTGACCGATGAATTCATGATCCCCGCAGTCATCGCCGGCGGCGACACCGTCAAGGCGAACGACTCCGTCATCTTCTACAACTTCCGCCCCGACCGTGCGCGCGAGATCACCCGCACCTTCGTCGATCCGGACTTCTCCGGCTTTGAGCGCAGAAACGGCTTCTTCGAGCTGACCTACGTCTGCATGACCCAGTACGACGCGACCATGCCGAACGTCGAGGTCGCCTTCAAGCCTCAGAAGCTCACCAACACCATGGGCGAATATATGTCAAAGCTCGGCAAGACCCAGCTCAGGATCGCCGAGACCGAGAAATACGCGCATGTCACATTCTTCTACAACGGCGGCGTCGAGAAGCAGTACGACGGCGAGGACAGAATCCTCGTCAAGTCCCCCGCTGTCGCGACCTATGACCTCCAGCCCCACATGAGCGCTTATGAGGTCACCGAGAAGTGCGTCGACGCCATCAAGAGCGGCAAGTACGACATGGTCATTCTGAACTTCGCCAACTGCGATATGGTCGGACACACCGGCGTATTCGAGGCGGCTGTCAAGGCTGTCGAGGCAGTTGACTGGGGCGTCAAGAAGGTATCTGACGCTGTCGCCGAGATGGGCGGCGTGACCTGCATCACCGCCGACCACGGCAACGCCGATCGCATGATCGACCGTGATGGCACCCCCTTCACCGCGCACACCACCAACCCCGTACCGTTCTGCGTCGTCGGATATCCCGAGTGCAAGGAGCTGCGTGCAGGCGGCGTGCTGGCGGACATCGCGCCCACCATGCTGGACATCATGGGCATCGAACAGCCCGCCGAGATGACCGGCAAGAGCATGATCATCAGATAAACAGCTTGAGCCCTCCCCTGAGGGGAAGGCATCAGGAAAGCCCTCTCACACGAGAGGGCTTTTGTTTGCGTAGAAGCTGTTATATAGCAGGAATATTTTGAGGCTCAGCATCCCGATCCGGGATTGTCGATATTATCAACGCCCGATATGGTTTCGCTGCGCGAACGGGAGGGTCAAGACCCTCCCCTACCAATTCAAATTTCTCATTTACTGAACGATCCCAGCTTGTCGCAAAACGCTTTGATCTTCTCGTCGACCTCTGACGACGGCTGATTCTTCGGGTCGGTCAGGGTCATCTGCGCGTCAAGCTTGTCCGCTTTGACGGCTTCTTTCAGCTTCACGAACGCTTTGTCCGCGTTGCCGCCCGCACAGCATACGAATGCCGCGAGCTTCTTTCCGCTGAGCTTCGCCTGATTCTCCTTGATGAAGCTCCTGATCGGCGGGGTGAAGGTTCCCGCCCACAGCGGCGTACCGAGGATGATCCTGTCGTAGCTGCCGTCAAAGCGGTACGGCTGCAGCGCGGGGGTATCGCCCATCACGGCGCTCTTGCCGCCCCAGAGGAACTTTTTGAAGCCCTTGGAGGGATTCTCCTTGACGGGTTCGATGCGGATCACATCCGCGCCGAGCTTTTCGGCGAGCTTTTTGGCGATCTGCTCTGTATTGCCGCTCATAGAATAGTAAACAACTGCTGTTTTCATGATCTCACCTGCTTAAAAATAGAATAATTCCTCGAATTGTTTATCCAGCGCGATACACAGGATCAGCGCGAGTTTTGCCGTCGGGTTGAACTGACCGGTCTCGATGGAGCTGATCGTATTGCGCGATACGCCGACCATCCCCGCCAGATCGCTCTGAGAGAGCTTCTTTTCCTTGCGGATCGCGGCGAGGCGGTTCTTCAATATCAGTTTATCATCCATTACCGCATCACCCCGCAGAGCTGAAGGATCCAGCACGCCAGCATCGACAGCGCCAGCAATCCCCACATGATCGTGACGATCAGCTCATGACGCTTGCGCAACTTCAGATACTTGATCAGAAACGCGACGAACGCCATGGTGAACAGGACAAAATCCATGCCGCGGTTGACGTAGCCCAATACGAATCCGTTGATGGTATCGACGATGATGACCAGGAGTACCGCGACAAAATACGCGGCGCGTGTGCCGGTCTTTTGGGCTTCGATGTCGGCATAGTCTTTACCGTTGTTCTTTGCCTGTGCCTTCTTCAATATTTCTTCCCTGTTCATGACAAGATCTCCTTTTGACAAGTTTTATTGTCATAATAATAGCACTGCCAAGTTTACTTGTCAATAGTTTTTGCAAAGTTTTCTTGTCATTTTTTACGGTCGTTCGCAGGTAGGGATGGTTCATTCCTATCTGCGGTTGAATGTATCATCATCGCCCGATGTGGTTTCGCTGCGCGAACGGGAGGGTCAAGACCCTCCCCTACAATAAATGTATTCCCTCGGTAGGGCGAAGCGCGTCCTGTAGGGGAGCGCCTTGGCGCTCCCGATCGGAAATCATTTGATTTCCGACACCTGTCAGAGCCGCAAAAAAACAATAACACCCCATCTTGCGATGGGGTGTCTGTCTATAAAGGCTTTTGGGGATGACTGCTATACCGGAGCAAAGTAAAGCAGAGGGTTAGTCGCTTCGCTCCATTTGTACTATCCCTCACCCTCCTACGGAGGGAGCTCCCTTTACCAAAGGGAGCCTTAAATTACTCCTCGGCTTTTGCCGCTTCGATGACCTTCTGGGCTACCTGAGCGGGAGCGTCCTCATAGCGCTCGAACTCAAAGCTGTAGGTGCCGCGACCCTGGGTGCACTGGCGCATGAATACGGAGAAGTCAGCCATCTCAGCCATCGGGACCTCAGCCTCGACGATCTGCATGCCGCTCTCGCCGGCGTTCATGCCGAGAACGCGGCCGCGGCGCTTGTTAACCTCGCCCATGATATCGCCCATGTTGGCGTCCGGAACGGTCGCCTTGAGGGTGCCGACCGGCTCGAGCAGAGCGGGCTTCGCCTGCGGGATACCTGCCTTGAACGCGAGCTGAGCGGCGGTTTTGAACGCCATTTCGTTCGAGTCAACGGGGTGATATTTACCGTCATAGAGAGTCGCCTTGACGCCGACGACGGGGTAGCCTGCGAGAGGACCCGCCTTGATGGAGTCGCGCAGACCCTTCTCGACTGCCGGGAAGAACTGCTTCGGTACGGAACCGCCGACAACGGCGATCTCGAACTCGAGTCCGTCGGAATCGCACGGCTCGAACTTGATCCAAACGTCACCGTACTGACCGGAACCGCCGGACTGCTTCTTATGCTTACCTTCGACGTCGGACTTGCCGCGGATGGTCTCGCGATAAGCGACCTTGGGCTGCTTGAGCTCTACGTCAACGTTGAACTTCGCCTTGAGCTTTGAAACGACGACGTCGAGGTGCTGTTCGCCCATGCCGGAAACGACAAGCTCCTTGGTCTCGGGATCGTTGATGAACTTGATGGTGGGATCTTCTTCGACAAGACGGGCAAGGCCCTGAGCGACCTTATCCTCTTCGCCCTTCTTCTTCGGGTACATCGCCATGGAGAACGAGGGAGCGGGATAGTCGATGCCGTCGAGGATGACCTTGCGGGTCGGCGAGCAGAGGGTGTCGCCGGTGTTGGCAGCGGTCAGCTTCGGGATCGCGCCGATGTCGCCGGCGGTGACAGCGGAGGCGTCCTCCTGCTTCTTGCCGCGAACGGTCAGAACCTTAGAGATACGCTCCTGATTGCCGGTGCGCATATTGACGAGAGGCGTATCGGTGGAAACCTTGCCGGATACGACCTTGAAATAGCTCAGCTTTCCGACGAACGGGTCGGCAACGGTCTTGAAGATGATCGCCGCGGTAGCCGCCTTGTCGTTGACGTCGATGTCGACGGGATCGCCGTTGACGTCTACGCCGGTCTCGCCGCCCTTAGCCTCAGCCGAGGGAGCAAGCCATGTCAGGGTGTTGAGGAACTGCTCGATGCCGTAGGTGGTCGAAGCGTCGCCGCAGAATACGGGACAGAGCGAGCCGTCCTTGACGCCCTGGGACACGCCGGTGATGATCTCCTCGGGGGTGAACTCCTCTTCCATGAAGAACTTATCCATCAGCTCCTCAGAGGTCTCGGCAACTGCTTCTTTGATCGCCTCTCTCAGACCCTCAAAGCGGTCGCCCATCTCGGGGATGATGGGAGTGGGGCTGGCGTTGCCCTTCTTATCATAGGTATAAGCCTTGTACTCAAGCAGGTTGATGTAGGTGTTCGCCTGACCGTTCTCGATGTGGGGAACGATGATCGGGCATACGGAGGGACCGAAGGTAGCCTTCAGATCCTCGAGAACGCGATAGAAGCGGGCGTCCTCGTCGCATACGCCGTTGACGAAGAAGATCTTGGTCAGACCTTCCTTGTCGGCAGCCTTGACTGCCTTCTCGGTACCGACGTTGATGCCGTCCTTCGCGGAAACAACGATGACTGCACTCTCAGCCGCGCGGTAGCCCTCAAATACGCCGCCCTCAAAGTCGAACAGACCGGGGGTGTCGATGAT
>JAFSRK010000082.1 GCA_017446165.1 Ruminococcus sp. | reverse complement strand
GTCGGCGATTATACCGACGGCTCTCCCGTGATCGGCAGTCTGAAGATCCTTGCCCGCTACAACGATTCGATGCAGTTCTATGACGGTCATGTCTATCTGCTGTTCACCTCCTATCAGGACGATGTGACCATCGCGGTCCCCGACCTGTACGCGGGCTACACGATAGAGCCATATTACTATAACGAGATCGCCGAAGATATCTCGATCGGCTCGCACCGCACCGATAACGACGCCGATACGTTCTTCGCGCTTGACAAGACGATGAAGTCCGTGACCCTTGATCGCGGCGAGATCGTCACCATCGGTATGTACCGCGATTTCGACCTTTCCGTAACTCAGGCGGCGCTGGGCGCTGTTCAGAACAGCTCCGCGTGGAAAAATCTGACCAAAGAGGTCAAGACTGTGATCGTCACCGCTCTGCTCGGTTCTCTCAGCGGCGGCGAATTCTCTGCCGCAGACGCGTTTGATCGCATCAAGGCGGTCATGGCCGAGGCGGGTCAGGATTACCGAACCCTGCTCGACGGCGTTGTCGCCGGCGGCGTGTGCTTCAACCGCGAGCTGTACAACCAGAAGCTCGAGTACGACCAGTTCGAGAACGTCACCTATGAAATGGATATCACCGAGAACCAGCTCAAGCTGATGACGCTGTATCTCGGCGGCAACCTCAATAAATTCTCCATGCTGAAAAACAGCTGCGCGACCGTCGCTCTGCGCGCGTGGAACGCGGCTGTCGGTACCAGAAGCGGCGCGGATACCGCCTATAAGCTCGACTGTACCGGCGAGGGCATCTTTGCACTCGCCGATACCCCCAAGGGCGTTCGCGACAACATCGTCGCAAGACTCCCCGGCTACTATCTGAACAACGCCGAGGGCGTTGCCGAGCCCGACGCAGGCTATGAGGACGAGAGCGGCTGGGTTTATGTCAGCGCTCCCGAGAAGGTTACCCCTGTTGAATTCATCTGTGAGGATGACGCGATCGCTGTCGAGACCTTCTATTCCGACTATACCGATCTTCTGAAGCTCGCGAAGGGCGACAAAAAGATTGCCTACGCGAAGGACGCTCAGAAGGTCAACGTCGCCGTGGACAAGAAGCTCGGTGCGGCGTGGAGTACCGTCAACGGCGTTGATTTCGAGATCAACGGCGCCACCGTCAGCCTCACCGAAGCTCCCGAGGAAGGCGTCTGGTTCAGAGTAAAGGTCAACAACCCCGAAGAAGGCAAATACTACACCGCTGTTGATGTGAGCAACAAGACGCTCGAGTGCGAATATGATGAGGAAGGCGGGGTCGTCACCTTCTGTGCCGAGACCCTGCCGCTCACCTTCAAGCTTGTTTCAAACGACAACGGCAGCAAGAACATCCTCAGAACAACGCTCGTCAACGGCGACTGTGCCGATACCGAGGTCTATTACTATAAGGACGGTGAAAAGATCACTGTCGACGCGAAAGCGGAGGTCGAAGCCGGCGCCAAGCTCTTTATCAGATCTACGCTCCTCGAGGAGGACTGGGATCATATCCTGCACGACATCGAGTTCAATTACTGGCCTATTATGGATGAGGAACACTATGACGCCGACGAGGACGCTTATTTCGTCGAAATGCCGGAATTCCGTTCCGAGATCAAGGTCATCTATGAGAAAGCGGAACTGAAAGCTACCGGCAGCACGCATCTGCAGATATCTGTCGGCGATGTGCTGGACGCGGCTGAATACAACGAGCTGACCTACGGCGAATACGATATGCATGATTTCGAGCATATCGGTTGGTGGATCGGGGATGAAGAGGATAACGAGGACGGCGCCGTTGAGATCGTTGACGGCAAGCTCAAGGCTGTCAGGGAAGGTACCGCCTATCTGTTTGCCTGTGCTACGAATAACCGGAATATCAACGTCCTCTACACGATCGAGGTTTACGATAACGTTTCCGATATGGTTCCGGTCACCTTTGACGAGAACAGCGGTAATTATACTATCTACAAAAATGACGGCGCAAAGTCAATCCTTAACACGGTTGCGTTCTCTGGCTATCTTGTCAAGCCCGGCACTCCGCTCGAGATCGAAGTCTATCCCGATAACGGAAAAACCGTGCTTACAGCGCTTGCCAATAACAAAAAGATCCCCATCGGAGAGGACTTCGTCGTAACCGAGGCGACCAAGATCGACGTCAGATTCGCCGATGCTGTCATCGAGGGCATGCCGGGGCAGGTGAACCTTGAGGACAGCAGCGACAGCTGTCAGCTTGATCCTGCTGTCAAGTACACGGGTCTGCTGAGCTTCCTGCCCGTCTACGACCCGTCCATCACCTATGAATCCTCCGATCCGCTGGTAGCGGTCGACGAGAACGGTCTGATCACCGTTGCCGGTGATATCCCCGAAGGCGGCTTGGCTGCTTATGTCACCGCCTATGCCGGCTCGAGCAATCGTCGGGTCTATGCCGAGACCAAGGTCATTGTCGGCGACTATGACGGCGATGACGTTGTCGGCAGGCTGACGATCTATGCCCGCAGGATCTATGAGGGCGAGCTGGTTCCTCACGGAGCTGTTACGTTTACGACCTATGAGGACGTCGATCTGGATGTCAGCTACTATGAGTATTACAAGCCCGACGATCGTTACAAGGCGCTGATGACCGCCTACGAGTACGATACCGAGAGCTTCCCCTCCGATCCTGCCCTCTACAGCGACAACGAGCTGGGACTCGAGGATCGCGAGTCTTATTTCGAGATCATCAATCACGGCGCACAGTCCGAACCGGATGTGATATCGCTGCAGGCGGGAGAGTCAGTCACTCTGTCCAACTACAGCTTTGATCCCGACAATTTCAGTACCCTTTTCAAGACGATCGAGAACGGCACCATGTCCTCCGGCAAGGAAACGCAGATATTCCTGCAGCAGCTGAAGCGCTATCGGGAGAGCGGCGAGATCGACGGCGAGATCGCCTTTGACAGTCTGCTCGCGACCTTGGCAGAGATCTATAAGGGGTATCACAGCACCGGTCATGTGCCTGCCGACGGTCATTCGATCGGCGGTCTGTGCGTGAACCGTGAGCTTTACAACGAGTTCAGAAGAAAGGATCTCCAGACCCCGAGTCATGCCTACTCGGTTGAGATCACCGCCGACGAGCTTGCGCTGTTGAAGCGATATATCGCGGATCCCGACAACAACTACTACTCTCTTTTCAATATGAATTGTGCGTCCGGCGCCGTGATCCTCTGGAATGCCGTTCTGCTTGACCGCCCTGAATATGCACTCAAAGGGAACTATACCGGTTTTGCGATCGAGCCGATGTCGCTCTACTATGAGATCGAACAGCTTGGCAGGAAGGATCTCGACGGCGAATACATCGTCGACTTCTATCCGCGCACTGTCGCCTATGTTGAGATGTCCGGCGACGCCGACCGTGACGGCGAGATCACCGTCTATGACGTTTCGCTGATCCAGCGCTATATCGCCGGACTCGCCGAAGAGGACGACATCGACCTTGTTGCCGCCGACGTTGACGGCGACGGTGACGTTACCGTATACGACGCTTCGCTGATTCAGCGCTATCTTGCAGGCTTTGAAGATGATTGGATCAACAACCGTCATTATGAGATTTTTTGATCAATGGCTTTTTCATTCAGCCGCTGTGAGAGCTTTCTCACGGCGGCTTTTCTCATGCCTTGGGCTGTTAATTATGAATTATTTATGAAAAAAACAAAATACACTTGATTTTTTACAGATTATGGTTTACAATATAGTTAGCACTCAAGAAGTGAGAGTGCTAATTCTTTTGCGAATCGGCATACTTGCTTCGATCTCTGCATTGTTATTGATTAAGGGAGGAATATAGAATGACTATC
>JAFSRK010000081.1 GCA_017446165.1 Ruminococcus sp. | reverse complement strand
CCCATTCGCCGAAGGTGCGCATGAACGTCAAGCTCATGCATCCGAAGCTGGAGCTGAACAACGACCCTGTGGAGATCAAGGCGGTGTATAAGAACGTGTTCCGCATCGAGGAATACAGCACCGGTGTGCCGAAATGCCATACCCTGCAATACATCGATATCCTGACGGGACAGTTCCAAATCGTGGAGTGATACTAAGTATCAACAAAACACTTTAACATCTATTGCATCTTATTTCGCATAGCTGCGTTGTCGAGCTTGACAGGCGACAGCAGTGACACTAAGCCAATCGCTTCGCTCTTGGAGTGTTGTTGCATGGGTGTTGTTAGCCAAATCAAAGATTTGGACAACACCTCAAGCCTGCCTGCGCTCTCCGCCTTGCTCTGCAAAATAATCTGCTAATATCTGTTTTAAGTTTTTTATTGCTACTTAGTATGAGGGAAAGGCATTCATGCTGTTACTCGCTCCGCTCGAACAATTCGTGCAATTCCTCAGTCAGCTACGCTGACAGCTCCTTTTACCAAAAGGAGCCTTGTAAAAACAAGAAACCCCTGAGTTTCCTCAGGGGTTTTAGTTGTGTTAAATTATACCGCTCTTGTTACCTTACCTGAACGTAAGCAACGGGTGCAAGCGTGTACTCTTTTAGGAGTGCCGTCAACAATAGCCTTTACTCTCTGTACGTTGGGTTTGAAGGTTCTGTTTGAACGTCTGTGTGAGTGAGAGACCTTGATGCCGAATTTAACATCCTTGCCGCAAAAATCACATTTTGCCATGCTTGTACACCTCCTTATATTTAGTGATACATACGTTAACTCGTTTATAATAGCAGAAATATTCAGAAAATGCAAGCCTTTTCTGAAAAAATATTTACATGATTTTAAGTTCTTGCTATTTGTGGGAGTTTATAGTATAATATATTCTGTATTGATATGCGACGGCGTTAGGCGGCTCTCCGCGTCGTCGATGATTCACGGGAGTGATTCTATGTTAATGAGCTTGATACGCGGCCAGCTGACATTTCAGACCGCTGTCGTTGAGATCGCGGCGCTGCTGATCGTGATCTTTCTGGTACTGCCGTTCCATGAATGGGCGCATGCCTTCACCGCGCTGAAGCTGGGCGACGATTCCGTCAAATACCGCGGACGACTGACGCTGAATCCGATCGCGCACATTGATCCCTTCGGTGCGCTGGCGCTGCTGCTCTTCGGCATCGGCTGGGCAAAGCCTGTTCCGATCAATCCGCGCAACTTCAAGAAGCCGAAGCTCTATATGGGCATCACGGCGCTGATGGGACCTGTCGCGAATGTGGTCGCCGCCTTGGCGGGCGGACTGATCCTGCACGCGTGCGATAAGTTCATCCCGACGTTCGCCGAGGACTATGCGCTAGGACTGTCGTTCGGCACATTGAGCTTCAACTACTTTCTGTGCCTGTTCCTCGTGTTCTATATCCAGATCAACGCGAGCCTGGCTGTCTTCAATTTCCTGCCGATCCCTCCGCTGGACGGCAGTAAGATACTGTTCATTTTCCTGCCCGACAAGTGGGTGCAGAAGTTCTATCAATATGAGCGGTTCATCGCCCTCGGTCTGATCGTACTGATCTGGGTCGGCGTGCTGAACGTACCGCTGCAGTTTCTGTCCGGCAAGATCGTCGACTTCGTCTACTGGCTGACGGGTCTGCCGTTTAAGCTGTTTTAACCTTCCCCCCGAGGGGAAGGCTTTACGGAGGTAAGGTATGGCTGAACAAGTGAATAATCAGATCACCATACTGCCCTCCGACGCGCAGACGATGGAGGTCGGAGAGGTGAAGCTGACCTATCATCTCGATGTGTACGACGGTCCGCTTGATCTTCTATTGACACTGGTGATCAAGAACAAGATCGACATCTATGACATCGTCATCGCCGACCTGCTCGACCAGTATATGGAGCAGATCGAGCGAATGCGCGAACAGGATATGGACATCGCCTCGGAGTTCCTCGAGATGGCGTCTCGACTGGTGTATATCAAGTCGGCGATGCTGCTCCCGAAGTACGAGGAAGAGGCGGAGGACTTAAAGAAGGAACTGACCGGTCAGCTGCTTGAGTATCAGCTCTGCCGCGAGGTAGCACGGATGCTCAACACGATGTATGACTTCGACACCTTCACGAAGGCGCCGTCGAAGGTCGAATTCGACCTGACCTATAACCGTATCCACGAAAGCACGGATATCTCTGCGGCGTATATCAGCGCCGTCGGCAGAGGCAAGCGCAGATTGCCGCCCGATCGCTCGGCGTTCAGCGGGATCGTGGAGAGGAAGATCGTATCGGTATCCTCGCGCATCATCCACGTCATGCGCCGCTTGTGGCACGGCAGGACCGTCAGCTACGGCGAGCTGTTCGAGGCGAGCCACGGCAAGAGCGAGCTGGTTGCGACCTTCCTCGCGGTGCTGGAGCTGGTCAAGGGCAAGCGCGTGCGCATCGACGGCGACGGCTACGACGCGCAGGTGTATATGATCGACGAAAGAAAGCATCATGATGCTTCGAAGGAGGATAACGCATGACAGAAAAAGAATATCGTTCCTCGATCGAGGCTATCCTATTTTCAGCGGGCGACAGCATGGAGCTGTCCCGACTTGCCCAGGCATTGGAGCTGCCCGAGGAATCGGTCGAGACCCAGCTGGGCATCTTAATGGATGAATACGAGAAGGGCGAACGCGGCATCACCATCATCAAGCTCAACAACAGCTACCAGATGGTATCCGTCAAGCAGTTCGCTCCTCAGGTGAGAAAGGCGATGGACCTCAGGCGTAACATCCCGCTGTCACAGGCGGCGATGGAGGTGCTGGCGGTCATCGCGTACAACCAGCCCGTGACAAAGTCCTTTGTGGAACAGGTCAGAGGCGTTGACTGCTCCGGCGTCATCGGCTCGCTGACCACCAAGGATCTGATCGAAGAGAAGGGCAGACTCGAGCTGCCCGGCAGACCGCTGCTTTACGGCACGACAGAGAATTTCCTTCGCTGCTTCTCGATCTCGTCGCTCGACGAGCTGCCGCCCATCCCGAAGGATGAGGACAGAGGCGACAGGGGACAACAGCTGAGTATCTTTGACGACGAGAAAAAGGACGGCGAAGAGGAAAACTCCGACACCGTGACCGGTACCGTTGAGGAAATCGTTGCCGAAGCGGTCGAGGGCTGATCTTGATCGCCCTGTATATCTTCCTTGTTATCCTCGCTTTGCTGATCCTTCTGTGCTTTGTCCGGGTTCAGGTCTTCGCGAGCTACACCGATGATCTGAGACTCAGGCTCAAGGTGCTGTTCTTTGAGATCAAGCTCCTTCCCGCTCCCGAGAAAAAGGAGAAGAAGGAGAAAAAGAAGCCAGAGAAAAAAGAGAAGAAGCCCAAAAAGGCTGAGGGTGAGAAAGAGGAAGAAGAAAAGAAAGAGAAAAAACCGAGTTATCTGAGTAAGCTCAAGGATAAAAAAGGCGTGACGGGACTGATCTCGCTCTTCACGGAGCTTGCAAAGCTCGCCGGCGGTACCCTCAACGGGATCCTGAGTCATGTCGTTATCAACAAGCTCGACGTCGGTATCGCGCTGAATTCCGGCGACGCCGCCTCGACGGCGCTGAGCTACGGAAAGCTCTGCTCGGTGTTCTATCCCGCAGTCAACGTGATCACCTCGGTCACGGTCTGCAAAAGCTATAACGTGACGCTTGAACCTGTCTTTGACTCCGATCGCGAGACCGAGGTCTATGCCGACGTCCATGCCCATATCCGTGTGGGCTTCGCGCTCTTGGAAGCGCTCAAGGCGGGCGTCAAGTTGCTGATATTCAGAATAAGAATGTGATTTACCATTCCTGTAAGGAGATGATTATATGAGTGAACATCCGATCAACAGTCTGATGGATACCACGATGAAGAAGATCAAGGAGCTGATCGATTCCAACACCATCATCGGCGATCCGATCACCACTCCCGACGGCACCACCATCATCCCGGTGTCCAAGGTCACCTACGGCTTCGCGTCAGGCGGCTCCGATCTGCCCACCAAGAAGGATAACCGCGAGTGCTTCGGCGGCGGTTCCGGCGCGGGCGTGACGATCCAGCCGATCGGTTTTCTCAGCATTTCAAAGGGAAATGTCAGAATGATTCCGATAGAGAATTATAACGGACCCGCTGACCGTATCGTCGGCATGATCCCCGAGGCGTTCGACAAGATCTCCGGTTTCTTTAAAAAGGACGACAAGAACAAGACCGACCTCGAAGCAGACA
Organism: Ruminococcus sp.; assembly: GCA_017446165.1. Lineage (GTDB taxonomy): Bacteria > Bacillota > Clostridia > Oscillospirales > Acutalibacteraceae > Ruminococcoides. The sequence goes on along the minus strand of JAFSRK010000081.1, from coordinate 3,456 downwards.
TGGAGAGCTTTGACTAGAATAGTCGGTGGTTGTTGGTTGGTAGTTGGCGGTTGTATGACTGCTAAGCAGCATATCGCCTGATATTTCATCATATCATCTAACGGGTGATTGAATGAAACGGCTTTTATCGGGAATCGTGGCTTTTATCATGTTGGCTTTGCTGTCCCTCAGCGCACACGCAGAGGGAGTCGGCACCTCGGCGCGGGCGTTCGTGCTGTACTGCGCGAACAACGGCGAGGTGCTGTCGGCAGAGAATCCCGACGAAAAGCTCCCGATGGCGTCGACCACCAAGCTCATGACCACGCTGCTGACGCTCGAAGCGGCTGACAAGGACAATAAGGTTGTTGAATTCACCGAGGAGATGACCGCCGAGGGCAGCTCGATGTATCTCAAGGTCGGCGAAAAGGTCACGCTGTATGACCTTGCTGTCGGCATGATGATGCAGTCGGGTAACGACGCCGCCAACGCCGCGGCGATCGCGCTCGCGGGCAGCGTTGAAGGCTTCGCTTCGATGATGAACGAGAAAGCCGCTGAGATTGGGATGAAGAACACGCATTTCGTCACGCCGAGCGGGCTGGATGATGACGCGCATTATTCCACGGCACGCGACATGGCGACGCTGATGGCGTATGCGCTGGGAAACGGCGCCTTTCGTGAGATGACCGCGCAGACCTCGATGACGGTGGATTTTGTCGAGCCTGAGGATAAGCGCGTGACCTATCCGAACCACAACCGCCTGCTGAACCTCTATGACAGCTGTATCGGCGGCAAGACCGGCTATACGATGACGGCGGGACGGTGTCTGGTGACCGCGGCTGAATGCGACGGACTGACGCTGGTCGCCGTGACGCTCGATGACCGCGACGACTGGGACGATCATATGGCGCTCTTTGACTACGGATTTGAGCATTACGCGGTGTATGCGCCCGATAACTCCCGCGATATCCGTGTCGATGTTGTCGGCGGGGTAGGGGACGAGGCGGCTGTGTATACCGCCCTCACGACCGACATGGTCGTACCGCGCGACAGACTCGGGGACATCGAGGCGAAGATATTTCTCTCGCCGTTCCTCTATGCGCCTGTCGGCAGGGGCGATATCGTCGGAGAAATCAGCTACACGCTCGACGGCAAGTCTATCGGCAAAAGTCGTCTGCTTAGTGCGGATAATATCGCATATAACAGCCGCAGACGCGGCTTTTTCGAATATTTGAAGGATGTGTTGGGATTCTGATACATTCGGGAAGTTGAAAATTAACTATGGCACAATTGATCAGATTACAGAAGATGCTCGCTGACTGCGGCGTGGCGTCCAGAAGAAAAAGTGAAGAGCTGATCCGCGCGGGCAGAGTCAGGGTCAACGGCAGAGTCGCAGAGATCGGCGACAAGGTCGATCCCGTGAACGACAAGGTCTATGTCGGCAAACGCCGCGTGACCGGTACGGCGCGTCCTCAGCTGAGATACATCATGCTCAACAAGCCGCGCGGTGTGCTGACCACCATGAGCGACGAGAAAGGGCGCAAATGCGTCGCCGATCTCGTCAGGGATATCCCCGAGCGCGTCTATCCGATCGGTCGTCTTGACCGCGACAGTGAAGGCATGCTGCTGCTCACGAACGACGGCGCTTTCGCGAATCACATCATGCATCCGAAAAAGCATGTCAACAAGGTGTACCGCGTGACGGTTCGCCCGAATATCAACGAGGAACAGGTCAAGAAGCTCGAAGCAGGCGTCGTCATCGACGGCAGAAAGACCGCTCCGGCTCAGGTGCGCGTCGTGACCCGCGAGGAGGAACGCTCGGTTCTCGAGGTCGTCATCCGCGAGGGACGTAACCGCCAGATCCGCAAGATGTGCGACGTCGTCGGTCTTGAGGTCGCGCGACTCAAGCGCATCGCGATCGGTACCGTGAAGCTCGGCGGACTGAAATCCGGTATGTACCGCGATCTGACGGATTTTGAGGTCAAGAAGCTCTCCGCCGATCCGAATCCGAACAAGCTGTTCGTGGTGGAGTAAGAGGAAACAGGTGAAAATATGTTAGTTGTCAAACCCGATATCAATAACGATAAGAACGAATTAAAGGCGCTCAACGCCTTTGTGGACGATCAGCCGGCAGGCTTTGTCCGCTTTCGGCTCAACGGCTATATCATCGTGATCACCGAGCTGCTCCCGCTGCCCGAAAATCCGAAAACGATGGATAAGAACATGTTCACGCTGCTCGACACCATCATCCGTGCGCTCGGCTCCTACGGGCTGAACCATAGCTGTTTCTATCTCGAGTGCGAGAATCCGATGCTGTATCCGACCTTGGAGGAGCTGCGGTTCTCGATGAAGGACGGCATCATGAAATCCACTCTCAAGGACGTTTTGAAACAGTGCCATTGATCAAGCTGCCGGGGTGATTTCGGTCGCCTGTGCTGTTTGTTTTGCTATATATTGTTCATTTGCGGGCGGCTATTGGTCGCCCTTCTTTTTTCGTTAACTTTTTTCTTGTAATTTGCATCCTTTTGTTATATAATATACAATGACATAATTTGGAAGTCAGGCGGGTGTTCTCACGATATCGCGCGCTGACGATGGGAGGAATGAATATGAGTAAGGAAAAGCTCTCGTCATATGACGTTTTGAACCGCTTCTTTGACGAAGGCAGCTTTACCGAGACCGACGCTTATCTCAAGAGCGATTCGGGCAACGCTGAGGCGATCACCGGCTTCGGTACCGTCGACGGTATCCCCGCCTTTGCGTTCGCACAGAATGTTGACGCTTGCGGCGGCGCGATGAGCAAGGCGCAGGCAAAGAAGATCACCAAGCTGTATAACGCGGCGCTGAAGGTCGGCGCTCCGGTCGTCGGCTTCTATGATTCTGTTGGCGGCAGACTCGAGCAGAAGTATGAGCTGCTTGCTGCCTACGGCGATATCCTGAGAAAGTCCGCGAAGCTCTCCGGCGTTGTTCCGCAGATCTCGGTCGTACTCGGCAACTGCATGGGTACCTCGGCGCTTATCGCGGCGTCCGCCGACTACATCATCATGGAGAAGGACGCGAAGCTCTCGGTGAATACCGACGGCGCATGTGCATCCGCTGATGATAATCTCAAGAACGGCGTTGCTTCGTTCGTCTGTGACGACGGGGAAGCGGCGATCGATAAAGCAAAGACTCTGCTCGGCTATTTCCCGACCAATAACCTCGAAGCGGCTCCCGCGTTCGAGAGCGCTCCCGCTTATGAGAATCCCGAGAAGCTGCCCAAGGTCATCGCCGACGACGGCTCCATCCTCTGTGTGGGCGGCGGCTACGGCGAGGGCGTTTGCACTGCGTTCGCGCGTGTGGACGGCAACCCGGTCGGCTTCGTTGTCACTCACGGCGGGGATATCTCTGCCGACGCGGCGAAGAAGATCGAGAAGCATGTCCGTTTTTGTGACGCGTTCTCGATTCCGGTCATCACCATGGTCGATGCGAAGAACTTTG
>JAFSRK010000080.1 GCA_017446165.1 Ruminococcus sp. | reverse complement strand
TTGCCGCTCTCCTGGGGACGGATGTTCGGCTCGGTCATGTCGGCGACCTTGCAGGATACTCTGCCGATGGGATACTGATCCTTCATATCACAATAGCTCTCGCCGGTACGTCCGACATACTCGACCGTCTCAAAGCGCGAGCTGAGTCGGAATACCTTGCCGAAGCGCGGAACGATCCCGCCGCCGGAAACACAGTGCAGGCGGCTGGTAACGAGGATCCCTTCGTCGGTACCCTCATAGGTGTCGGTGACCTCGAACGAAGCCTTCTTGTTCTTCACCAGCGTGACCATACGGATCGCAGTCGGTGTCTTTTCGGCTTTCAGCACCTTTTCGGTCTGGGCGAAGTACGGCTCCATGGTGTTGCGATAAAAGACGTCGGTGTCGTTGTCGGTCGCGGCGCGGTAGAGGACGATCCCCTGATTCGCGGTGGTGAGCGCCTGACCGTTCGGCAGCGCGATAACCACTCTGCCGTGATGATAACTGCATTTGTTCGGCAGCGCCTTCACCGCCGGTGCGGCGGGGACGGTCTGACGGATCACGATCTGTTCCTCGCTCACCTGTCTGCCGGTGACGGTATCCACTGCTGTGACCAGCACGCTGAGATTGCCGTCGATCTCTCTGCCGAGGGCGATCTTGGTGCGCTTTTTAGAGAGCGGCTCAATGTCGGGTCTGAGGGACGCCTCGGTGCCGTCACTCCAGCGGAAGGTCAGCTCATAGCGGTCGGCGTTCGAAAAGGCGTTGGTGTTGAAAAAGACAAAGGTGCCGTCGCCGATGTAAGTCACGCGGATCGGGCGATAAATGAAACGGATGATGTCCGCGCCCGTTGAGGGTCTGCGGTCGGGATAGAAGATGCCGTCGACGCAGAAGTTCCTGTCATGCTCCCACTCGCCGTGGTCGCCGCCGTAGGTGAAGCTGCCGTCGTCGTGCTGAACGGCATGGTCGACCATCTCCCAGACACAGCCGCCCATCAGATTGTCATAGCGGTAGATCTCTTTCCAGTAAGCCTCGGTGTTGCCGGGACCGACGCCCATCGCGTGGGCATATTCACAGAGGAAGTAGGGGCGGTCGTTGAGGCGTTCTTCTTTGCGCCGATGCTCGCCGACGTCGCGGACCTTGTCGACCGGCGGATACATCTCGCTGCCGACGTCATACGCCTGACGCTTCGAATGGATGGCGCTCTCATAGTGGATGGGCAGCGGCGACACCTGCTTGAGCGAGCCGTACATGCTGTCGGTGTTACAGTAGCCGCCTGCCTCGTTGCCGAGCGACCACATGATGATCGAAGTGTTCGCGTGGATCTTGTCGCGACCGTACAGCCTATAGATGCGGTCGAGGTAATGCGCCTCCCACCTCGGATCATGGGTGATGGAGTTATAGGTCGGCGGGAGCTGGTGAGCAAAGGTGCCGTGAGTCTCGAGGTCGTTCTCGTCGACGATGTAGATGCCGCGCTCGTCCGCAAGCTCCAAGAGAAGCGGATCGGGCGGATAGTGCGAGGTGCGGATGGTATCGATGTTGTATGCCTTGCACAGCTCGATGTCGCGCTCGATGTCATCGGGCGACATGGTGTAGCCGTTCTTCGGATGGGTGTCGTGGTGATTCACGCCGCGGAGCTTGACTTTTCTGCCGTTGAGGAGAAATACATCGCCCCGGATCTCAACATGCTTGAAGCCGATGCGCTCCTTGATACAGCAGGTCGGGGTCTCATAGTAGATATTGTACAGCACAGGCTGCTCGGCGTTCCACTCTGTCACGTCGAGATCGTCGAACTCAACGATTGCGAAGTGATCCTTCACCGGCACGGTGCGGGAAAGCGACAGTCCGTTGCCCTCGATGGTAAAGGTCACCTCGGTGTCGGTCATGAAGTACGCCATCATCGTCAGACTGTAGCCGTTTTCGGTCTTCTCGGTCTCGGCGTCGATGTCGGTGATATCGGTGAGGTCGGAGATTCTGAGAAGTACATCGCGGAAGATACCGTTGTTGCGGAACATATCCTGACTCTCGAGGTAGGTGCCGTTGCACCAGCGGTGAACGACAACGAGCAGCTCGTTCTCACCCGCGCGGATATAGGGATCAAGGTCAAATTCGGCGGTGTTGTGAGAGCCCTCCGAGTAGCCGACGTATTCTCCGTTGAGATAGAGGTCAAGACAGCTTGCCACTCCGAGGAAAGAGATGACAGTATGCTTTGAGGGATCGTCGATATTGAAGCATCGGCGGTAGACGCCGACAAAGTTGTATTCATCCTGCGGCTTCTTGTAGCGTAGGGAGATCCCCTGATCACAGCCGGTCCACGAGAACACCCTGCCGACCTTGTCCTCGGTGGGGATGACAGGCGGCTTGTAGGGGAACTGGTAGCGGATATTGACATAGAACGGACGGTCATAGCCGCGGAACTGCCAGCAGGATGGAACGTCGATGGTGTCAAAGGCGACGTGAGCAGTGTCCAGCACGTCGGGCAGTTCAGAGGGGCGCGGATAGAACTTGAAATCCCAGTCGCCGTTCAAGCACTGCACCTTGGGCGAGCGGTAACGCTTCTCCTTGAGCGACACGCTGTCCGCGCTCTCACGGTCGGGATACGGGATGAAATAGCTGCGCGCAGGCAGCTTGTTATCCTCATAAATATCAAAGGTATGATAGTTGATTTTGTTGATCCGATAACGCATATATAGCCTCCTTTGAGGTGATGATTGGTGTATGCTTTGATTATAACACACAATATGCGATTTGTCTTCTAACAAATGTAATTTTTTGTAAGCTTTTTGTCATCAGTGATCACAGGTGTTGCAGAAGCCGGAGACCCCACCGAGGGAGTACCTCCAACCACTAACCACCGCCCTGCAATCTCTACGTGAAAAGTGATTGCATTTATCCGAACAATCCACTATAATGATACCGAAGTTATTTTTCCGGAGGTGCGCATGAATATCAAACGGCGCTTCATAACCCTCGCGGTCATCGTTATCGCGCTGATGGTCGGGGGGATCGTCTACTCACTGATCGAGGGTACCACCTACACCGACGTCAGATCGCTTTTCTTCCACACGGACACCGAGGGGATCACCATCACGGCTGTCCCCGAGAACGAAGGGATCGTAGAGGTAACCGACGCCTATTTCAACGAGGTCGGCAATCCATGCGTTTCCTTCCGCTCGATCGGAAAGGGCTACGTCGACGTCAAGGTCTTTTACAACGGCGTCTTTACCTATACGCTTCCTTTGTATGTCAACAACTGGGGGACGATCTTCGAGCGCGGCGGGCTGACCTTCGACGGCTTTGTCATCGTCGAGATCGGCATCCTGATCAGCCTCGGGCTGATCGTGCTGGTGCTGGTCTATACCTTCTTCGAGTGCTTCGCCAAGCTCAAATTCTCCTACAATATGGTCGCCTACGGCGGCATCGCGCTGTTCTGTCTGGCGGTCATCACCGTGAACATCATCGGCATGCAGTGGAACAACACGTTCTATAACTTCATCAACTATGCGCTCGAAACGGGCTATCTGTTCGCCTTTGTCAGCGCGCCGTTCGTGCTGACGCTGTGCGCGCTGATCGCGTTCAGCAACATCTGGCTGCTCAGGCACGAGGGCTTCCGTCCCCACAACGCGCTGGGCATCGTGCTGGGCGTTTTCTGGTTCCTCTCGCTTCTCGGCGTACTGTTACTCAGTCAGGTCCTGTTGCGCATGATGGACTTCGACGTTGCCAAAAACATCATGTACTGCATCGGCTACATCATCAGCTTCATGGCGTGCATGCTGCTCTCGACGGTCGTGTGTGCGTTCCTTGCGGCGAAACGCAGGGCAAAATACGACAAGGACTACATCATCATCCTCGGCTGCTGTATCCGACCCGACGGCACCCCGACGCCCATCCTCAAGGGCAGAGTCGACGCCGCGATCAAGTTCGAGCGGGAGCAGTTCGAAAAGACCGGCAAGCACGCGAAGTTCGTCCCCTCGGGCGGTCAAGGCTCGGACGAGGTGATCTCCGAGAGCGAGTCGATGAAGCGCTATCTGATAGAACAGGGGTACCCCGAGGAACAGATCGTCAAGGAGGACAAGAGCGTCAACACCGACCAGAACATCCGTTTCTCGCGCGACAGGATCCTCGAGGACGCAGGGACGCTCGAGAGCATCAAGGTTGGCGTCGCCACCACCAATTACCACATCTTCCGCAGTTACGTCCTCGCCGAAAAGCACGGTCTGGACGCACAGGGCATCTCAGCCAAAACGAAGTGGTACTTCTTCCCGAACGCATTCCTGAGAGAATTTGCCGGACTGTTAGTGGACAGGAAATGGAACATCATCCTGATCCTGCTCGGCGTGATCGCCGCCTATATCATCAGCAGCACCCTCCTCGCATTGGCGTAAGCACGATAAAGCATCTGCGTCAGGATAGGAGCGCGTTGCGAACGTTGACATGACGTCGCAGGGACGTTGCAGAAAACGGCGTCCCTACCGGGGGAATACCGACTTGCCGTAGGGACGACCATCGGTCGTCCGCCGGAAGGAACGTTTCATCCCTATCCGCGGTTTCAGATATTATCAGCGTCCGTCATTCTGCGGCGGGACTAAAGCCCCGCCCTACGGATAGGTGCATATGCTTCGCGGCAGGTGGGATATGACATACAAGTAGCGGGACGATGTAGCATCGTCCCCTACGAATTGAACCAATGTTTCAATGGTGACGTAGGTGCAATTGCTTCGCGTCACAGAGAAAGCGCAAGGGCTGTCGCATTTTTTCGC